>NZ_JBNDHX010000221.1:0-343 GCF_056755275.1 Leifsonia sp. HAY1-4F | reverse complement strand
CAGTAGGTGTGGTCGGCCATCAGCACCAGTCCCCTGGCTTTGGCTTCGTCCACCATCTCCAGCCCCTTGGCGCGGCTGTCGGCCAGCGGTTTCTCCACCAGGACGTGTTTGCCCGCGCGCAGGGCCGTCATCACCACACCGTGGTGCGTGTGCGCCGGGGTTGCGACGGCCACGGCGTCCAGGTTGCAGGTATCCAGCAGTTCGTCCAGGGACTCGACGACGGCCACCCCGCCCACTGAGTCGGCGAGCTTCCTGCCGCGTTCTACGTCGAGGTCGCAAATGGCTACCAGATCCCAGGCGGGGCTGGCTTTGAGGTTCCGTGCGAGGTTGGGTCCCCAATAGC
>NZ_JBNDHX010000220.1:0-346 GCF_056755275.1 Leifsonia sp. HAY1-4F | reverse complement strand
GATGTACGCGTCCGGGCGGAAGGTGGGCACCACGCGGCCGTGGAACGACGGGTCAGCGGCGAGCGCACGGTGGCTGTCCAGGCTGTCCAGGGGATCGTCCGTGGTGGCGAGGACCTCGATGTTGAAGTCCTTGAACAGTTCCCGGGGACGGAACCCGGGCTCCGCGAGCTTGGTTGAAATGGCCTCGAAGCTTGCGTCCGCCGTCTCTGCAGACAATTCACCCTGCCACCCGAAGACCGACTCGAACTGGGTCCGTAGCCAGTAGCCGGAGGCGGTGCCATCGAACAAGGGCCACGCCTCGCAGAAGGATCGCCAGATATTGCGGGCTCCGACCCCGGGTTGGAGC
>NZ_JBNDHX010000219.1:0-297 GCF_056755275.1 Leifsonia sp. HAY1-4F | reverse complement strand
CCGACCTGCGCGTCGTCGACTACGCGCCGTCCGGCGAGCTGACCATCTTCACCGGCGAGGGCGAGCAGAGCCAGGACATCTCGGTCACCGCCGATCCCGGGCGCGGCCATCTCGCCGTGGTCGAGACCTTCCTCGAGCACGTCGCGGATCCGGCGAACTGGTCGAACTGGGACGGCTCCCTCGCCCTCGACCGCACTCGCGTGATCGACGCCGCCTACGAGTCCGCCCGCCTCGGCGCCGAAGTCCGCCTGACCCCCACCCCTGTCTCTTATACACACTGACGCTGCCGACGACGGA
>NZ_JBNDHX010000218.1:0-358 GCF_056755275.1 Leifsonia sp. HAY1-4F | reverse complement strand
GTCAATGCGATCGGCCTGTTCGGCGGCGAGAAGCTCGTCTGGATTCGCGGCGCCGCCAACGAAAAAAGCCTCGTCGATTCGTTGCAGATCATCGCTGATAACCCGCCGGATGCGAGTTTTGTTATCGTCGAGGCAGGCGATCTCAAGAAGGGGGCGGGGTTGCGCAAGGTAGCCGAACCTTCTCGCGCGGTCGCGACAATTCCCTGCTACGCAGACGACATTCGCGCGCTCAACGGTCTCATCGATACTGAGCTGGCAAATGAAAATCTCCGCATCACGCCCGCGGCCCGCCAGGTGCTGTTGGAGCTTCTCGGCGGCGACCGTATTGCCTCGCGCAACGAAGTCCGCAAGCTGGCGC
>NZ_JBNDHX010000217.1:0-359 GCF_056755275.1 Leifsonia sp. HAY1-4F | reverse complement strand
GCTGGGCCGGGGTCCAGGCGTACGTCAGGCCCTCGACCCCGTCGGCGTCGGCGTCGAGGGAGGAGGCGAACCCGCCGTGCGGCGTCAGCAGGTCGCGGAGCAGGAACGTCGCGGTCTCGCGGACGACGCGCTCGGCGAGGTCGCGGACAACGAAACCTTGTCCTGGCGGGCCAATGGATGAATTCGGTGCCAGGGTGACTCCCAGCCCGCAACCAACCATGGCGAGCTGGGAATGGATCGAGTTGGCGAAGTGCTTCGCCTGGGGGCTGAACCCTGCCTTCCGGCAGGCAGCGACCATTTCGTCATGATAGTCGGGGGAGATGGCACGCGGCAGCCAAACCCAAGCGTCATCCCGGAGC
>NZ_JBNDHX010000216.1:0-363 GCF_056755275.1 Leifsonia sp. HAY1-4F | reverse complement strand
AATTGATGCTGGACGGTGCGAACAGTGTTGAGGTTTTGGACGTCCCCGACGAACGAGCCGCAGCAGCCCTCTGCTATACCTCCGGAACCACAGGTCGCCCCAAGGGTGTGCTGTACGACCATCGCTCCATCATCCTGCATGCCATGTCCCTCCTGTTCGCCGATACCTTCGCCCTGGGCGCCGGCGATGTGGTGATGCCGATCGTTCCCATGTTCCATGCCAATGCCTGGGGGCTCCCGTACGCAGCCGCCATGTGCGGGGCTTCCCTCGTTCTGCCAGGCCGGGCCACGGGGCCGGAGCAGCTCGCAGAATTGTTGGAACAGGAAAAGGTCACCGTCTCCGCTGCCGTGACCACGGTCTGGA
>NZ_JBNDHX010000215.1:0-378 GCF_056755275.1 Leifsonia sp. HAY1-4F | reverse complement strand
GCCCAATGGCGTGCCGACAAGGGTCAGGAACTTTCGAATGTCGACGGAGGGATGGCGCGACACATAGATGACGTCGCGGCTCTTGACCGGGAAGGTCTGCCCTACGATCAAGCTGTCCGGATGCGACATGTCGAAACGATAGACGATCGGATAACGCCCCTTGGGGTCCGCGACCATTCCCTTGCGCAACAATTCCTGGAATCGCGCCGGGCCAAGCAGGCTCCTGACGATATCCGGCTCCTCATAACGGAACAGGAAGAAGCCCTTGGCGTTGCTCGAGTCATCGTCGGCGCCATGACCCAAGGCAACAGCCTCGAGGAGATTGAGGTCGTTGGCGCCGAACTCGAGACGGCCGTCTCCGCGAACGGAGCCCATCAA
>NZ_JBNDHX010000214.1:0-393 GCF_056755275.1 Leifsonia sp. HAY1-4F | reverse complement strand
TCCAGGAGCATTTCGCGGGCGCGGTCCAGCCGGATGCTCCGCAGCAGGTCCGACGGCGTCGCCCCGGTTTCGGCCCGCAGAGCCGTTTGCAGCGTGCGGACCGAAACGCCAAGGCACTCGGCGATATCGGGCACCGTGAGTTCCTCGGTGGCGTGACGCTCCAGCAGCTCGCGGCACTCCCGGACCAGCCGACCCTCCGCTTCCGCACTCCGGGCTTCCCCGGTGGGCGGCTGCATCGCCATCAGCAGCCGGGACACCATGCTGTCCGCCAACAAGCCCTGCACGAACGCCGGCGCGGCGGACTGCGGCTGGCTGATCAGGTCGTCATGAAGCTCGACGACGGACCTCAGGAAGGCGCGACCGGCGGCGCCTGACAGATCCATGCCGTAGCCA
>NZ_JBNDHX010000213.1:0-407 GCF_056755275.1 Leifsonia sp. HAY1-4F | reverse complement strand
GCCGTCGAGAAAGTCGGTGAGCGAGGCGATCACGAAGATCCAGAGCGCGACCCACCGCGCGAAATCGGAACCTTCCAGCTTGCCCTCGACGAAGAAGCACAGGACGATCAGGGGTACGCAGAGGATGCGGCCGTAGGTAAGCAGATTGGGAATGCTGTAAGCGCGCGAAGCCATGGAAATCGTTTCGTTTCGGTTGTGTCGGCAGATCTCGGTGAGCCTTTGTCAAAGTCTCATCTCGCTCCAGCCATTTGATTGAGCATGATCTTATCCAAAAACCGCTCCGCACTTTTTGGGATCACGCCTAGATGATGGTTTGATTACCCTATCGTCAACATTCTTTCTGTGCTTTCACCGTCATTGCGTGGAATTTGCGACCGGCTTTTTATTTCGCGGTGTCTTCATGAAAA
>NZ_JBNDHX010000212.1:0-445 GCF_056755275.1 Leifsonia sp. HAY1-4F | reverse complement strand
TGTGTATAAGAGACAGACATCACGGCCAATGAAATCCCAACGCTGTTCAACAACCGCGATATCTATGCGCTGCCTGCCTTCGTGGGGGCGGGCTTGACCACGTTGATGTGGCACCTTGGGCTCTTCACGGGACTCACGGCCTGTGTCATTGCCGGTGTTGTTTTCGCCTTCCGGGTGACGGCCTGGCGACGCAGCTGGTATGTGCCATTGGCTGTCCGGGGATGGCACCGTGCCGGTACCGGTGGGGGCGCAATTTCGGGTGCCCGGGATTAGCTAGGATAAGAGCATGACTGACATGTTCCTCGAGAAGTTCCGCGCGCTGGTCCCAAAGTATCTCGAGGATGAATGGCAGGAAGAAGACGGCCTCACGCCCGACGAACTGGACGACGCCCTCGCCGATCACTCCTTCACCATCCCACTGGTTCTTCGCGAGTTCTACCTGGCC
>NZ_JBNDHX010000211.1:0-449 GCF_056755275.1 Leifsonia sp. HAY1-4F | reverse complement strand
GTTCGAGGAGGCGGAACCGGATCCGGAACCGGAGCCGTCCGGGGAGAACGGCCGGAATCATCCCTCCGACCGATGATTCGTTCAGTTCCGTAGTGTTCACTTCTAATGCATCCCTGTCCCTTTCCCCTGGAGCTGCCGTGCCCCGCATCCGAACCGCTGGAGTCATCGCGACGACGTCCGCCCTCGCCCTGGCCTTGTCCGGGTGCTCCGTGGTGACAGCTTTCGCACCGCATGTGGAGTCGGAGATCTGGGACACCGCGAAGGACATGAAGGCCGCGAATACGGCCGTCGTCGGCTCCCCGAAGTTCGTTCCGGACGACGCGACCCTCATCCGTCTCGACTACGACACGGAGGACGGTTCGGCCATCATGACCTACACGTCGAAGGCGCTGCTCGTTCCGAACGTGTGCAAGACGCAGGTGGCGACGCCGAAGCCCACCATCCAGGAC
>NZ_JBNDHX010000210.1:0-451 GCF_056755275.1 Leifsonia sp. HAY1-4F | reverse complement strand
TCTCACCACCGCTCAGGTCGGCGCACTCGGCTCGGCCAATGTCGCGGCACTCTCCACGGCTCAGGTCGGTGCTCTGAACTCCACTCAGATCGGTGCCTTGAGCAGCGCTGAGCTTGCTGGTCTGTCGACGGCGGATATCGCCGCCATCAACACCGCCGCTCTCGGAGGACTGTCGGAGGCCAATGTCGCAGCCCTGTCGTCCGATCAGGCTGCCGCCTTGACGACGGCACAGGTTGCTACACTCAAGACCGCGCAGATCCATGCTCTGACGTCGACCCAGGTCGGTGCGCTCGGCACCTCTCAGGTCGGCACTCTCAGCGCTGCCCAGGTCGGTGCACTGACCACGGACAACGTCGCCGGTCTTTCGACCACGCATATTGGTGCTCTCAGCACAAAGTCTGTGACGGGTCTGTCCACCGCACAGGTCGGCGCACTGAGCTCGACACAGGTC
>NZ_JBNDHX010000209.1:0-547 GCF_056755275.1 Leifsonia sp. HAY1-4F | reverse complement strand
GTGTTCTCGTCCTCCTCGGTGACGATGAGGTCGAGCACGTCGACGTAGAACTCGCGGCTGGCGGCGAGGTCGGTGACCACCAGTTCCATGTAGGCGGCGCGCACCACATCCGGCGGGGCGGCCTTCGGGGTGCGGATGCGGTCGGTCGGCGCGGGGATGGGATCGGTCAGGCCGACCACGGGCTCCGGGGTATCAGGGGTGATGCTCATGGTGCGTGCTTCCTCTGCGTTGAGTGCTGTCTGAATGGTCGCGCGGTCCTCAGTTGGCGCCGAACCGGGCGGTGTGGACGGGGCCGAGGGTGATGTGGACGGCTTGCTGGTCGGTGTAGAAGTCGATGGAGCGGTAGCCGCCCTCGTGCCCGAGGCCGGAGGCCTTCACCCCGCCGAACGGGGTGCGGAGGTCGCGGACGTTGTGCGAGTTCAGCCACACCATCCCGGCCTCCACGTTCTGGGCGAAGCTGTGCGCGCGTGCCAGGTCGCGTGTCCACAGGTAGGCGGCCAGGCCGTAACGCACCCCGTTGGCAAGCTCCAACGCCTGTTCGTCGGTG
>NZ_JBNDHX010000208.1:0-550 GCF_056755275.1 Leifsonia sp. HAY1-4F | reverse complement strand
CCTACACGTCGAAGGCGCTGCTCGTTCCGAACGTGTGCAAGACGCAGGTGGCGACGCCGAAGCCCACCATCCAGGACAGCTGGTGGCCGGTCGACGGCATCCCGGCGAAGTCGGCCGGCTGCCCCGGCGGCTGGTCCGCCTTTGCGATCGGTCAGCAGGTCTGGGCCGCGCGGACGGCCACGAAGTAGGGATCCCGCGACGGCGGATGCGCCGCCCCGGCCTCAGGCGGGCACGGGGATGGTGAGCTCGATGATCGTGCCGAGCCCCTCGACCGAGCGGACGTCGGCGCGGCCGGAGACCGCTTCGACGCGGTCCCGCAGACCCTCCAGCCCTCCGCCCGGCTCGATCCTCGCTCCGCCCTGCCCGTCGTCTTTCACGACGACCGCCATGGTGGAGTCGGTACGCGTCACGAGCACGCTGCAGTTGCGGGCGCGCGCGTGCTTCGCCGCGTTGGCGAGACACTCCGACACGCAGTAGTAGATGGTCTCCTCGACGACCTCGGGCAGGCGCTCCCCGATGTCGATGTGGACCTCGACGGGCAGGTGGCTGC
>NZ_JBNDHX010000207.1:0-585 GCF_056755275.1 Leifsonia sp. HAY1-4F | reverse complement strand
TCCGTCGTCGGCAGCGTCAGATGTGTATAAGAGACAGGACCCGACTCGAGCTCGCCGCGGGTGGGCGGCAGGATCCGGTCCTCGAAGAACCAGCGGGACAGGCCCGCGCGCATCCGGTTCGCCGCGGCGATCTTGCCGCGCCGGTTCGGGCGCACCATGAGCGGCTCGTAGGTCTCGTACGAGATCAGACGCCAGCGCTCGTAGTCGCTCAGCTGCTCGTGCACCTCGATGAACTCACCGCCGGGCAGCTTCACGATGCGGCCGCTCTCGTAGCCATGGAGGGCGATCGAGCGGTCCTTCTTCTGCAGCGCCAGGCAGACGCGCTTGGTCACGATGTACGCGACCACCGGTCCGACGAAGAGCAGTGCCTGGAGGGTGTGGATGACACCCTCCATCGTCAGCTTGAAGTGCGTGGCGATGATGTCCGAGCTCGCCGCCGCCCAGAACACCGCGTAGAACGTGACGCCGGCAGCGCCGATGGCGGTGCGTGTCGCGGCGTTCCGCGGACGGTCCAGGATGTGGTGCTCGCGCTTGTCGCCCGTGACCCACGCCTCGAGGAACGGGTAGATCATGACCGTCACGATG
>NZ_JBNDHX010000206.1:0-701 GCF_056755275.1 Leifsonia sp. HAY1-4F | reverse complement strand
CCCCCCTCCACAAAAAACACCTCCCCCCCAGATTAGCGAGTGTCTCGTGGGCTCGGAGATGTGTATAAGAGACAGTCTCTGCGGACTCGACGGTGGGGCTCGGGGGGCTGGCGGAGGGCGGTGCGTCATACGATGGGCGAGGACCGAAGGAGGCCGCATGGTCGACAAGCTCGACGCCGATCTGATCGCGCTGCTGACCGAGGAGCCGCGGCTGGGCGTGTTCGAAGCGTCGCGGCGGCTCGGGGTGGCGCGCGGCACGGTACAGGCCCGGCTGGACCGGCTCCTGCGCTCGGGAGTGGTGCGCGACTTCGCCCCCACCATCGACACCGACCGGCTCGGCTACCCTGTGACCGCATTCGTGACGGCGGAGATCGCCCAGGGCGACCGTGACGTGACCGTCGTCGAGCATCTGGAGGCCATCCCGGAGGTGCTCGAGGTGCACACGATCACCGGTGTCGGCGACCTGATGATCCGGGCGGTCGCGAGGTCCAACGCCGACCTGCAGCGGGTGATCGACCGCATCGTCAGCGACCCGGGCATCATGCGGACCTCCACGGTCATCGCGCTCGCGACGAAGATCGATCACCGCGCCGTACCCCTGGTGCGGGCGGCGGTCCTGACGGACGATGAGGACGAATCGAACAGGAGGAACGCGGCTGATGGATGAGAAGGCTCTGCTGGAGCGTGTGCCCGACGGTCTG
>NZ_JBNDHX010000205.1:0-767 GCF_056755275.1 Leifsonia sp. HAY1-4F | reverse complement strand
GAGTACGGACCGGTCGAACGGGCGTGGATCTTGTCGTCGACCAGGTGGTGCAGCTTCAGGATGTACATGTAGCCGACCGACACAGGGTCCGGGTACGGCTCGCCGGAGCGGCCGTCGAACAGCTGCGTCTTGCCGGAGCCGCCGATCAGGCGCTCGCCGTCGCGCGTCGGGAGGGTCGAGTCGAGCAGACCTGCGATCTCCTCCTCCTTCGCACCGTCGAACACCGGGGTCGCGACCTTGGTGTTCGGGGCGACGCTGAAGGCGGCCTCGGGGAGCTCTGCGGCCCACTTCGGCTTGCCCTTGATCTCCCAGCCGTTCTTGGCGATCCAGCCGAGGTGGATCTCCAGGACCTGACCGAAGTTCATGCGTCCGGGGACACCGAGCGGGTTCAGGATGACGTCGACCGGGGTTCCGTCGGCGAGGAACGGCATGTCCTCGACCGGCAGGATCTTGGAGATGACGCCCTTGTTGCCGTGACGGCCGGCCAGCTTGTCGCCCGCGGTGATCTTGCGCTTCTGGGCGATGTAGACCACCACGCGCTGGTTCACGCCGGAGCCCAGCTCGTCGTCGCCGTCCTGCGAGTCGAAGACCTTGACACCGATGACGGTGCCCTCCTCGCCGTGCGGGACCTTGAGGGAGGTGTCGCGCACCTCGCGGCTCTTCTCGTTGAAGATCGCGCGGAGCAGGCGCTCCTCGGCCGACAGCTCGGTCTCGCCCTTCGGCGTGACCTTGCCGACGAGGATGTCGCCGGGGCGCACCTCTGCGCC
>NZ_JBNDHX010000204.1:0-769 GCF_056755275.1 Leifsonia sp. HAY1-4F | reverse complement strand
CACCAGGTCGATGGAGATGCCGCCCGCGAACTGGTAGTGCTGGGCGGCGGCATGCTTCTGCACGAAGTCGATGAGCTCGTCGGTGAGCGCGGCGCCCATCGACCGCATCCGCTCGTAGTCGGCTCCGGCCATGCGCAGCACGAACCGGTTCGGCGCGAGCACGCGGTCGCGCGCGACCACGGTCGCTTTCGTGTCGAGCTCCTTGCGGAGGGCGCTCGTGAGCTCGACCGGCTGCAGCCCGGAGCGGAAGGTCTTCGCGAAGGCGCCGTTGACGGCGCGCTCCAGCCCCCGCTCGAAGTTGTCCAGAATGCCCACAGTCTCCCGCTTCCGGCTCGATGACTACATGCATGTTAGTCGGAACGTTTGGAAAGGCACTGGCTATCGGGTGAAGATCAGCCGTCGGGAGGACGCCACGATTGGTGTGCGATCCGGCCACCGTGTTAGAGTTCCTGGGTTCGCGCGAGTGGCGGAATTGGCAGACGCGCTGGCTTCAGGTGCCAGTGCTCGAAAGGGCGTGGGGGTTCAAGTCCCCCCTCGCGCACGAAGGGTAGTTTCAGGATTTCCGGCAATCGGGATCATGAAATGCTCGAAGCGAACGAAAAAGGCCGGTCTGACGGAAACGTCAGGCCGGCCTTTGCTATTGATCGCCCAGATCGGGGGGTTATGGGGCTTATAGGCCAAAAAGAGTGGATGGTGTGGGCGTGTCAGCTGTGGCCGGCCCAGCCTGATCGTGTCCAGAGGCCTTCTTCGGGGTTGAGGCCGGTGTCGT
>NZ_JBNDHX010000203.1:0-778 GCF_056755275.1 Leifsonia sp. HAY1-4F | reverse complement strand
GTTATAGGTGGCGTCTTTCAGCACGTCGGTCAGGTCGTCACTGAACGTGGCGTTGTTGTACGACTGGGACCCCGCACTTATCACTTGGATCGTGTACGTGACCTTGTCCCCAGGTCTCGCCGTTTGCACCGAGGCCACCTTCTGGAAGCCTAGAACGCATTGCGAATCCGCTGGCAACAAGGAAGCCTTGTCGGCGAACTGGACGACGCCGGTCGTATTTCCGTTCGGCGCGTCACTGCCCGACGCTGACGTGGTGACAGCGTTAGCCGTGTTGGAAAGCATCAGCGGTGCCGCCGCGTCACATGCCACATCAGGGGCTCTCGTCTGGAAGCACATCTGCGGCGGATCGCCCTGCCACGAGATTGCGACCTGCGCACTTGTGACCCCGGTCGGGTCGTTGATTCCATTGATGGTCACAGTTGCGGTGATCGACGTCACCGACGTGGGGATCGTTGCCAAGGACAGCGATGCACCGGGAGCCAATGTCACACCGTTGAACCCAGTGATCACGTTATTGTTCTGGTCCTTCAGAGTGATGGTCGCGTTCGTGTAAGCGGTGGTGACGGTACCGGGCAGCGTGAGACTGCCCCACGCTTTGAAACCGGCCGCCCCGGAGCCGCAATAGGAGTTGAGCGGCGTCGCCGTCACACTCACCGGGGCGGACACCGTGCTGCAACCACCACCGGTGATGCCGTTGAAGAAGAGAATCTGGGCGCCGTCACCGTCAGCGACGAGACAGTTCGGTGCGACCTGGGACGCCGAACGGACGGTGTAGTTG
>NZ_JBNDHX010000202.1:0-815 GCF_056755275.1 Leifsonia sp. HAY1-4F | reverse complement strand
GGTCCGGGAGGGCACCACGAGCTCGGTCGTCGGCGGGATCTCCGCCTCGATCTCGCGCAGCAGCCCGGCCAGCGCCGTCGCCTTCAGCACCGAGGAGTCGGTGTGGATCTGGAGCGAGCGGATGCCGGGCGTGAGCTCCAGGACGCCCCGGGGCAGATTCGACTGGAGGGTCGTCATCAGCGCGTGGATGCGCATCCGCAGGCCCAGGTCGAGGGTCATGTCGCCGTACTCGACGAGCACGTTGTCGTCGCCGTCGCGGCGGTAGGTGACGCTCGGCCGGGTGTCCGTCGCCTCCGACCGCCCGATCACGCCGTCATCGCCGTCGCCGCCCGCGGAGAGGAGTCCCGTCGCGGCCCGCCGCTCGACAAGGGCTGCCGCGTCCGCCTCCCGGACGGGCACGAACCGGATCGTGTCGCCCGGGCGCAGCTGCCCGAGCTTCCACAGCTCGCCGCTCGCGACGACGGCGGGGCAGACGAATCCGCCGAGGGAGGGGCCGTCCGGCCCCAGGATGATGGGCGTGTCGCCCGTGAAGTCGATCGCCCCGACGGCATACGGAGTGTCGTGGATATTCGACGGATGGAGGCCCGCCTCCCCGCCGTCGCTGCGCGCCCATTCCGGCTGCGGGCCGATCAGCCGCACGCCTGTGCGGGCGGAGTTGTAGTGGACCTCGTAGTCCGTCGCGTAGAGCTCGTCGAGGTCGCGCCGGGTGAAGAACTCGGGGGCGCCGTGCGGTCCCTCGGTCACGCCGATCTGCCAACTCGAGGTGAGTGCCGGACGGCGGTTGAGCGGGGTCGGACCCGGCACGGTGCTGAGCC
>NZ_JBNDHX010000201.1:0-845 GCF_056755275.1 Leifsonia sp. HAY1-4F | reverse complement strand
GTGTACCAGGACGGCACGACGGGGTTGCCCCACCAGTCGCGGCGCTGGTTGTCGTGGACGTCCCAGGTGACGACGGGGTTGTCGGGGTCGCCGGTGTAGTAGTCCTGGGTGTAGATCTCGATGCGGTGGCCGTCGGGGTCGCGCAGGTAGAGGTAGAAGGCGTTGGAGACGCCGTGGCGGCCGGGGCCGCGTTCGATGCAGTCGCTGCGGCGGAGGGCGCCGAGTTTGTCGCAGATGGCGATGATGTTGTGCTTTTCGTGGGTGGCGAAGGCGATGTGGTGCATGCGTGGGCCGTCGCCGCCGGTCATGGCGGTGTCGTGGACGGTGGGTTTGCGGCGCATCCAGGCGGCGTAGGTGGTGCCGGCCTGGTCTTGGATGTCTTCGGTGACGCGGAAGCCGAGGTCTTCCATGTACTTCACGGCGCGGGGGACGTCGGGGGTGACCTGGTTGAAGTGGTCGATCCGGACCAGTGCGCCGGGTGTGTAGAGGTCGTAGCGCCAGGCCATGCGTTCGACGTGCTCGACCTGGTAGAAGAACTCGTAGGGGAAGCCGAGCGGGTCCTCCACCCGCACACTGTCGCCGATGCCTTTGGTGAACCCGTCGGGCCGGCGTTCGACCCGGCAGCCGAGTTCGGTGTAGAACGCGACGGCCTGGTCGAGGTCTTCCGGGGTGCGGACCCGGTAGGCGAACGCGGCGACCGCGGCTGCCGGGCCTGTGCGCAGGACGAGGTTGTGGTGGATGAATTCCTCGAAGGATCGCAGGTAGACGGTGTTCTCGTCCTCCTCGGTGACGATGAGGTCGAGCACGTCGACGTAGAACTCGCGGCTGGCGGCGAGGTCGGTGAC
>NZ_JBNDHX010000200.1:0-877 GCF_056755275.1 Leifsonia sp. HAY1-4F | reverse complement strand
GATCCTGAACGCGATCCCGCGGCCGTGGTGGTGGTATGACTTCCTGACCACCCCGAAGCTGGAGTTCGCCTCCCTGTCCCAGACCGGCGGCACGGTCGGTGACCTGCTGAACGCGGCGATGGACCCCTCGATCGATTTCGAAGACCTCGCAATCATCCGGGACATGTGGCCGGGGAAGCTGGTGGTCAAAGGGGTGCAGACCGTTCAGGACGCCAAGACGCTGGTGGATGCCGGGGTGGATGGGATCGTGCTCTCCAACCACGGCGGCCGTCAGCTGGACCGGGCGCCGATCCCGTTCCACCTGCTCCCCACCGTGGTCCGCGAAGTGGGCCAGCACACCGAGGTCGCGATCGATACCGGGATCATGAACGGCGCCGACATCATCGCCGCCTACGCCTTGGGTGCGAAGTTCACCCTGATCGGCCGTTCCTACCTGTACGGGCTGATGGCCGGCGGCCGGCAGGGTGTGGATCGCACCATCCAGATCCTCACCGACCAGCTGGTGCGCACCATGAAACTGCTGCAAGTGCGCTCCCTCGCCGAGCTCGGCCCCCAGCACGTCACCCAACTCACACGCCTCCAACCCCTGCCACGCACAGCGACCACGGACATCGACGCCTGACCCGGCCTCAGCGGGCCGTGAACTCGAGAGCCCCACTCAGGCGCCACCACAGCCCCACCGTCGAGTCCGCACAGACTGCACGCGACGCGCCGCGAGAGCGTGCAATCTTCGTGGACTCGATGGTGGGGCTCAGGCGTCGGCGGGGGTGCGCTCCAGGACGAGGAAGCGGGCGCCGTAGGCGGGGACGCTCAGCGGGAAGCTCGCCAGGTCGTCCACCACCCCGACCTCGCTGCCGTCCGCCGCATCCGTCACCGT
>NZ_JBNDHX010000199.1:0-959 GCF_056755275.1 Leifsonia sp. HAY1-4F | reverse complement strand
GGTCCAGGATGTGGTGCTCGCGCTTGTCGCCCGTGACCCACGCCTCGAGGAACGGGTAGATCATGACCGTCACGATGAATAGTCCGAGGATCACCACCGGCACGATGATGTTGAACGACCAGGTGCGGTCCAGCCACACGAACTCCCAGCCCGGCGGGACCAGGCGCAACGCGCCGTCGGCGAAGCCGATGTACCAGTCCGGCTGGGTGCCCGCCGAGACGGGCGATGGATCGTAGGGGCCGTAGTTCCAGATCGGGTTGATCGTGAACAGCGAGGCCATCAGCACCACGACACCGAACACGATGAAGAAGAAGCCACCGGCCTTGGCCGCGTACACCGGGAGGACCGGGTACCCCACCACGTTGCCCTGCGAGCGGCCGGGGGCCGCGTACTGCGTGTGCTTGTGGATGACCACGAACATCAGGTGCAGTGCGATGAACGCCACGACCAGTGCGGGAAGCAGCAGGATGTGCAGCGTGTAGAGGCGTCCGACGATCGCCGTCCCTGGGAACTCGCCGCCGAAGAGGAGGAACGAGATCCACGTGCCGACGACCGGCAGGCCCTTCACCAGGCCGTCGATGATGCGGAGGCCGTTGCCCGAGAGCAGGTCGTCCGGCAGCGAGTAGCCGGTGAAGCCCTCGGCCATCGCGAGGATGAAGAGCACGAAGCCGATGATCCAGTTCAGCTCACGCGGCTTGCGGAACGCTCCCGTGAAGAAGATGCGCAGCATGTGGAGGCCGATGGCCGCCACGAAAAGCAGCGCCGCCCAGTGGTGGATCTGACGGACCAGCAGACCGCCGCGCACCTCGAACGAGATGTTCAGCGTGCTCTGCATCGCCGACGACATCGAGATGCCCTTCAGCGGGACGTACGAGCCGTTGTAGACGACCTCCGCCATGGAGGCCTGGAAGAAGAACGTGAGGAAGGTACCGGACAGCAGGATGACGATGAAGCTGTAC
>NZ_JBNDHX010000198.1:0-972 GCF_056755275.1 Leifsonia sp. HAY1-4F | reverse complement strand
GGTGTGGCGGAGGGCGTGGGGTCCGGAGGGACCGCGCCCAGGGATATCGGCCAGGAGCCCGGCCACCAGTTGGTAGACCGCGCGGGTGCCCAGTCGCGCTCCCCGGGTTCCGAGGAACAGGGCAGGACCCGACGCAGGAACAGCGAACCGCGGTCGCCCCTCGCGCAGCCACGTGCGGAGGGCTCGCAGTGCCGGCACGCCGAACGGAACCACGCGCTCCTTCGATCCTTTGCCGATCACGCGCACCGTCAGGCGATCGAGGTCCACATCGTCGACGTCGAGCCCGGTGAGCTCGGAAACGCGGATCCCTGCCGCATACAGGAGTTCGATCACGGCCACATCCCGCACCGATTCCGGGTCACCGTCGTCCGCCCGCGCGGCCAGCGACTCCAGGATGCCGTCCATCTGCTCCCGGGTGACCACCCGAGGGAGGGTCTTGTCCGCCTTCGGCGCCCGAAGCCGGGCCGCGGCATCCACGGACTCGCCCGTCCCACCGGTCCCACCGGCGACGCGTGCCAGCCAGGCGCTGAAGCCCCGCGCCGATGCCGAGCGCCGGGCGAGCGTCGCCTTGGCCAGTCCGCGCTGGGAGCCCTCCCACAGCCAGTCGCGGTACAGGTCGAGGGTGAGTCCGGCGGGAGTCTCCACGCCCCGTTCCCCCGCGAACGCGGCGAGCGCCGCCAGGTCCGCCCGGTATGCGCGGATCGTCTGAGGCGAGTACCCCCGCTCCACCCGCAGGTGACTCTCGTACTGCTCGATGGCGGACGACAGATTCACCTGTTCAGCTTCGCCCCGCCCGTCGTCCTTACCCGTCAGCGACGCGCCCGGAGGGCCCTGCCCAGCGGCACGGGCGATGAAGGCCTCGTATCGCGAGTAGCTAAGCGCTCAGCCGCGGATAGTCCGTGTAGCCTTCTGCGCCGGCGCTATAAAACGTGGCCGGCTGGGGCTCGTTCTCGGGATGCGCACCCTTCCAGC
>NZ_JBNDHX010000197.1:0-1019 GCF_056755275.1 Leifsonia sp. HAY1-4F | reverse complement strand
CCCCCCCCTCCCCCCCCCCACCCCCCCCCCCCCCACATTAGCGAGTGTCTCGTGGGCTCGGAGATGTGTATAAGAGACAGGGCAGCGGCGGTGGAGGGGGCGGACGCTGAGGGACTCGACGGTTCCGGAAGGCGACAGGTCGACGGCGGTGCGGACGGTCGCCGCGACCATCTCGGGCGTTATCGTGTACTGCGTGTCGTACTCGTTGCCTTCGCGGGCGACGAGCGCGCGCTGCATGTCGGTGTCGACCCGGCCCGGATGGATGCTGCTGACGCGCACCCCGCGCGGCCGCTCCTCCTCGCGGAGCGCGTCCGTGAGCGCCCGCAAGGCGAACTTCGACGCCGCGTAGACTCCGCCGCCGGGAGAGCTGGCCAGTCCCGACCCGCTGTTGATGGCGACCACCAGCCCGCCGGCCGCCCGCAACGCCGGCAGCGCCCGACGGGTGAGCTCCGCGACGGCGAACACATTCACCTCGAAGACGCGCCGCCAGGTCTCGACGTCGGTCTCCTCGACCGCCCCGCCGTCCTCGACCCCGGCCGAGTGGACCAGCACATCCAGTCGCCCGGGCAGGGGCGGGAGCATGTCGCCGGCGAGGTCGGCGACGAACGGCTCAGCCGACGGCAGCTGAGCGACCACCGCATCGACGGCGGCCGCGTCCCGCCCTCCCACGAGGATGTGGTGCGTGCGGCCGAGTTCGATCGCGATCGCCCGGCCGATCCCGCGTGACGCGCCGGTCACGAGGGCCACCGGCCGGTCCGCGGCGACGGTCTCCGAAGAATCCATGCCCCGACCCTACGCGGATCGTCCATTACCGGTGGTGCACGAGTCAAGGTGACCGGAAGCTGACCAGTTCGGCCGTCGCGGCGGCGCCGGTTCGGGCGCCCGGTCGGACCGGGCGATTGCGGGAGATTCGAACGAATCCCGTTCGAATCTCCTTCAGTACTGCCATTCGAAGGAGATTCGAAACCCGATCTCCTTCGATCTGTCTCTTATACACATCTGACGCTGCCGACGACGGA
>NZ_JBNDHX010000196.1:0-1104 GCF_056755275.1 Leifsonia sp. HAY1-4F | reverse complement strand
CCTCTACACCGTCCGGCTCGCTTTGACACATGACACGCGAACTCTCGACAGCGTCGAACTGCCCCTCGGAGTGCGGACGATCAGACTCGATCCCACGCACGGGCTGCGCATCAACGACGAAACCGTCAAGCTTCGCGGAGCGTGCGTCCATCACGACAACGGTCCGCTTGGTGGTGCAGCCCTCGCCGCCGCCGAAGAGCGCCGGGTGCGACTGCTCAAGGAGGCCGGATTCAACGCTATCCGCAGCGCCCACAACCCGTTGAGCGTGGCAATGCTCGACGCCTGTGACCGTCTCGGGATGATCGTCATGGACGAGGCGTTCGACGTGTGGGCCGAGAGCAAGTCCCCGTTCGACTACTCCCTCGACTTCCCCGAATGGTGGGAGCGGGACATCGAGTCGATGGTGTTGAAGGACCGAAACCATCCGAGCGTGATCTTTTACAGCATCGGCAACGAGATCCCGGAGTCCGGGTCGCCCATGGGTGCAGAGATCGGCCGGCGCCTCGCACAAACCGTTCGGCGCCACGATCCGCATCGCTTCGTCACCAACGGCATCAACGGGTTCGTCGCTGCCCTGAAGGACGTCATGGGCATGATGCGTCAGGCGACCACCGCGGGCGACTCGGGCGGAGTCAACGACGCGATGGGCAGCGCCGGCGACATGATGAACCGGATCAGCTCGTCCGAGTTGGTCACAAACAGAACCGAAGAATCCTTCTCTGTCCTCGACGCAGCTGGCATCAACTATGGTGACGGCCGCTACGAGCTGGATCGCGAGCTCTTCCCGGACCGCCTGATCATCGGAACGGAGACCTTTCCCGGCCATATCGATGTGCTCTGGCCGCTGGTCCTGCAGAACTCCCGCGTCCTGGGCGACTTCACCTGGACGGGTTGGGATTACCTGGGCGAAGTAGGGCTAGGCCGGGTGCGCGAACCGGATGGCGAGGATCGCAACATGGAAGGGCGCTACCCATGGTTGACGGCGTGGAGCGGTGACCTGGACATCACCGGGCACCGTAGGGCGATCTCCTACTACCGAGAGACCGTCTACGGCCTGCGCCACGAACCGTACATCGCGGTCCACCGGCCGGACCAGTACGGCAA
>NZ_JBNDHX010000195.1:0-1249 GCF_056755275.1 Leifsonia sp. HAY1-4F | reverse complement strand
CCCCCCCCCCCCCCCCCCCCCCCCCCCCCCCCCCCCCCCCCCCCCCCCCCCCCCCCCCAAACAAAAAACCCCCCCCCTAGATTAGCGAGTGTCTCGTGGGCTCGGAGATGTGTATAAGAGACAGAGATTGCACGGTACGGCGGCGTGTCCTGTGCAGTCTTTGCGGACTCGACGGTGGGGCTGTGGATAAGGGGGCGGAGGGTACGCAGTCAGGGTTGGCTGGGGGGATGGACGAGAACGGGACCCGGACGAGTGAACTGCTCAGAGACGGCGTGCCGTGGCGGGCGGTCTTCGGGACGAGATTCCACCGTCCCTTCTACGGCATGCGCACCGCAACCCCGCCCGACAGCCATCTCGCGCGCTGCCGCGCGGCCTCGGTCGTGCTGCCCGGGGATGCGCTCTTCAGTCATCGGTCAGCTGCCGTCATCCACGGGATGCCCCTGCCCCGCTGGGCGGAACCGACCGACGTGGAGGTCGCCGTATTCGAGCCCTGTCGGCCGCCCCGGCTGCGCGGCGTTCTCTCCCACCAGCTCACGCCGGACGACCACCGCTGGACGTTCGTCGAAGGCTTGCGCGTCATTGCGGCACAGGATGCGTGGGCACAGCTCAGTTCGCGGCTGCCGCTCGCCGACCTGGTCGCGATCGGCGACTATCTCATCACCGGTGACGAGCCGTATTCTGGCACACCCCCGCCGCTTGCACGGGACGACCTCGAGGCGGCGGTGCGGCGTCATGGCCGACGCCGTGGAGTACGAACACTGCGCCTCGCCCTCGATCGGATCCGGTACGGCTCCCTCTCACCGCAAGAGTCCCGCCTCCGGATCGCTTTGGAGGACGCCGGGCTCCCCACGCCGGCGCTGAACCATGTGATCCGGTCCGATGACGGTGAGCGGATCGAAGCCATGATCGATCTGGCCTATCCCGACGCTCACGTCGCAGTCGAGTACCTCGGGGATCACCACCGCGTCGATCAAACCGTCTTCCGCAACGACATCCACAGGCGCGAGCGGCTCGTCGAGCTCGGCTGGGAAGTGATCTTCGTCACCGCCGCGGACCCCTTCGACGTGGTGGCGTTGCGCGTCCGCAGAGCTCTCCACCGATCGACTACACGACTGTCTCTTATACACATCTCCGAGCCCACGAGACACTCGCTAATCTGGGGGGGGGGGGTGTTGTTGGGGGGGGGGGGGGGGGGGGGGGGGGGGGGGGGGGGGGGGGGGGGGGGGGGGGGGGGGGGGGGGGGGGGGGG
>NZ_JBNDHX010000194.1:0-1304 GCF_056755275.1 Leifsonia sp. HAY1-4F | reverse complement strand
GCGCATGGCGCAGCACACCGTATCCACTCATCACATCCCGGAGAATCTGCCTGGGAGGATCCAGCACTTCATCGATGGCGCGTTCGTCGACAGTGTGTCCGGCGCCACCTTCGACGTGTTGGATCCGGTGTCGAACGAGACGTACGTCCAGGCGGCCGCCGGGCAGAAGGAGGACATCGACCTCGCGGTCGCCGCCGCGAAGCGCGCCTTCCGCGACGGCCCGTGGCCGCGGATGAAGCCGCGGGATCGTGCGCGCGTCCTGAATCGGATCGCGGATGCCGTGGAGGCTCAGGATGCGCGGCTTGCCGAGCTGGAGACGTTCGACACGGGTCTGCCGATCACGCAGGCGTTGGGCCAGGCGCGGCGGGCGGCGGAGAATTTCCGGTTCTTCGCCGACTTGGTGGTGGCGCAGGCGGATGACGCCTACAAGGTCCCGGGGAGCCAGCTGAATTATGTGAACCGTAAGCCGATCGGCGTGGCGGGGCTGATCACGCCGTGGAACACGCCGTTCATGTTGGAGAGCTGGAAGCTGGCTCCGGCGTTGGCGACTGGGAACACGGTCGTGCTCAAGCCGGCCGAGTTCACACCGCTCTCGGCAAGCTTGTGGGCGGAGATCTTCCGTGCTGCGGGGGTGCCGGATGGGGTGTTCAACCTGGTCAACGGGCTGGGTGAGGAGGCCGGGGATGCGTTGGTGAAGCATCCGGATGTGCCGTTGATCTCGTTCACGGGTGAGAGCCGCACCGGGCAGCTCATCTTCGCCAACGCCGCCCCGTTCCTGAAGGGTCTCTCGATGGAGCTCGGCGGGAAGTCCCCTGCCGTGGTGTTCGCGGATGCCGACCTGGATGCTGCGATCGATTCCACCTTGTTCGGGGTGTTCTCGTTGAACGGGGAGCGCTGCACGGCCGGTTCCCGCATCTTGGTGGAGCGGCCGATTTATGAGGAGTTCGTTTCGCGGTATGCGGAGCGGGCGAAGAACATCGTGGTCGGGGACCCGCATGACCCGGCGACCGAGGTCGGTGCGCTGGTGCATCCGGAGCATTACGAGAAGGTGTTGAGCTATGTCGAGCTGGGCAAGCGGGAGGGCCGGCTGGTCGCCGGCGGCGGCCGCCCGGCCGGGTTGGCTGAGGGCAACTACATCGCGCCGACCGTTTTCGTCGATGTGGCGCCCGAGGCGCGGATCTTCCAGGAGGAGATCTTCGGCCCGGTCGTTACGATCACCCCGTTCGACACCGACGAACAGGCGTTGGAGCTTGCCAACGGGGTGCGTTACGGCCTGGCCGCCTACCTGTGGACACGCGACCTGG
>NZ_JBNDHX010000193.1:0-1466 GCF_056755275.1 Leifsonia sp. HAY1-4F | reverse complement strand
CATATGAGGTCGGCACCCATCAGGTGTACGTCGACACCAAAGGAAGCACGCAAGTCCGAGAGTGCCGCATCGTGAGCTGAGTGCAGCACCTGGGCGGCGCACCCTGTACGAATTGGCGGAGAATGGGGGATTCGAGCCCCCATCAGGCCAGTTCGGGGCCGTCGAAACCGGCAGAAAACCTCTAGATTCCGCGGTTTCTAGGTCCTTTGCGATCACGGCGATCTCGTGGCATCTCAGAAGAGTGTGGGCAAAGTGTGGGCACGGGCTCCACCAGTCGAGGGCGATTCGTAGCGATAGATGTGCCCGGCCAAGGATCGGCTAGCGGACGTTCTGTCCCCGTTGCGGCGCTCCCTAGTATTGCGTCATGGGGACATGGAGTGCCGCTCCAGTGGGCAATGACACGGCGGCTGATTTCGCGTTGGAGCTCGACGGGCAGAGGCGGTGGACCGTCGTAAAGGCGGCCCTCAAGGAAGCGACGAAGGCCGGGGCTTCTATCGATAGCGACGTGTCCCAGATCGCGATCGCCGCGGCAGAGGCCGTTGCCCACGGAATCGGGCGCCCAACACAGACTGATGCCTATACCCAAAGCATCGAACAATTCGTTGGCCGTGCGCGAAGGCCAGGCCGGCGTCTCGCCGAGCAGGCCACGCGGGCTGTCGAAGTCGCCGCAAGCACCGACGGAGAACTCGCGCAGCTTTGGGGCGAGAGCGGTTCGAGCGAGTGGCGCGAAGCGATAACTCGGCTGGTCACGAACCTCAGCGCCGACTAGGCGATTCAGCTCCTTGGTCCCTAACCGCACAATGGCGGACGTCGCCGCCCGCTCAAGGACCGGTTGCAGACCAAAATGGTGTGGGTCCAGCTGAGCCACGCGCGTGCTCGGCCTGGCGGCACCCACTTCATAGCCTCCTCTCAAGCGGCTGCCGGTCGGTGTCCGTAAGAGGATGGTCTACCGAGACTCCTTCGTCCAGCGATAGCGTCTTGTTGCTACCGAAGAAAACCTCCCGAGGTCGCCTCTTCGCATGTTGTCGGTGAGAGCCAAGGCCGCGAAGCCCGCCTCTACTGATCGTGGAAGGAAGCACGTCGGCCACGATGAGGCCGTCGTGATCTCGGGAGACGGCGGCGGCACGGTCTCCCTGACCATGCCGCTCCGAATGGTCCGCTGCAACAGCGAGGCGCTTGCGCAACTCGCGGCAGAGCTGGACGCAACAGCCTGGGACGACCTCTCCCCGCTCGACGTGATGATTGAGCACCTGCCGGTCAGGAGCAGGCATGAGCGTCACCTTTCACGCTGCGGCCCGCGCCAACCGAGCGTCGACACTAGCTATGAAGAAAGTGAGGATGCTTTAAGGTCCTCTCCAGATTGGTGAGAGGGTGTCCTGGGATGGTGCAGCAACCGCCTCCGCGGTGGCCTGTCAGGGACTACTGCAGGCAGAACTCGTTCCCTTCTGGGTCACGCAGCTGGTAGT
>NZ_JBNDHX010000192.1:0-1644 GCF_056755275.1 Leifsonia sp. HAY1-4F | reverse complement strand
GGTGTGGGCGTGTCAGCTGTGGCCGGCCCAGCCTGATCGTGTCCAGAGGCCTTCTTCGGGGTTGAGGCCGGTGTCGTAAAGGGCTGGGCCGATCGGTTCGTCGTTGGCGCTGGTTGGTGGTGCGTGAGACGCCCTGTCTCGCTTGGTGAGACGCGTCGTGCGTTTCGGCTGGGACGCGGTCGCTGTGGGTGCGATTCGGGCGACTGTCGTGCCCGCGAGGAGGCCTGCACGAAGTTGATACTGGTCTCGGCGTAGCGAGCCTGCTTCCTCGCAGTTGTCCTCAGTGCCTATCGCCGTCCCGTCGTGCAAGATCCTGCCCTTGGGCGAGGTAGTTGTCGAAGTCCTCGTAGTTGGCGGTAGTGAGACGGCGGATCGAGGCCTTGCTCGCGCCGGCGTCGAAGGCTGCGGCAATCGCGCGGGACAGGTCTTCCCTGCGGTCAGCGACCTCGCGCTCGATCTGCGCCTCAGCCTCGGCCCTGATGCGCTTCTTGAGGGCGTTGATGGGCTGAATGCGGGTCCGCCAGATGCGGCCCGCATCGTCGAGTGCCTGTTCCTTGTCCATGAGGAGAGATTCTAGCGCCGTCGCAACGTCAAATCTCGTTCGAGTTGTGGTTGTTTTAGACTTCAAGGCACCTGCAGCCGACGGGCTTAATGCGAGCCGTGAGGAAGAACGCCGAGTCGCTCCTGGGTCGAGTTCGAAGCGTTTCTGGTATCGTTCCCACATGGTTGACGGACGCCCGAACATCCTCCTCGTCGTGGCTGATCAGGTCGTTCCCTTTCTCACCGGTCCCTATGGTGATCCCGCCGTCCAGACGCCGGCGCTCGATCGTCTGGCCGAGCAGGGAGTGACGTTCGACGCCGCCTACACCGCCGTACCGCTGTGCTCGCCATCTCGGGCGGCGCTCTTGGCAGGGAGGGATGCCTCGGCCATGGGTATGTTCGACAACGCGTCCGTGTTTCCGGCAGACCAACCGACTTTGGGGCACTACCTTTCAGCGCACGGTTACGACACCGCGCTCAGCGGCAAGATGCATTTCGTCGGACCCGATCAGCTCCACGGGTTCCGGACCAGGCTGACGACCGACGTCTTCCCCGCGGGAGTCGACTGGGTTCCAGAATTGGATGAAGAGGGCCGATTCCCCGCCGGCGGACACGCCCGGCACTATGCGCCGCCCGACCCGGGCGTACGCCCGTGGACGATGTTCCGGGCCTACGACGAGGAGACCCAGTTTCGCGCGCGTCAGTACCTATTGAATCGCTCCTTGGAGGAGCAATCCGACCCGTTCTGCCTCGTGGTCTCCTACCATCACCCGCATGATCCGTTCCATGTGAGTCAGGAGGCGTGGGACCGTTACGAGGACACCGAGATTCCCCTCTCCGAGCCGGACGACGCAGGAGACCTTGCGCGGTCGGTCATGGATGACTGGGCTGACGACGCACACGAGACCGCCGCGTATGATCTGCGCGACCCGGCGGCCCGCCGAATCACCCGGCGCGCGTACTACGCCGCGCTCTCGTCTGTAGACGACATGGTCGGCCAGCTTCTGGACGCGCTCGAGACCACAGGGGAGTTGGAGAACACACTCGTGCTCTTCACCAGTGATCACGGCGACATGATGACCGAGCGAGGGATGGTCCAGAAGC
>NZ_JBNDHX010000191.1:0-1690 GCF_056755275.1 Leifsonia sp. HAY1-4F | reverse complement strand
GAACTGGAGGAGCGGACCCGGCGGCGCGACATCCTGAACGACGACGAAGCCGTCTTCGAGTTCTACGACAAGCGCATCCCGGCCGACGTCGCATCCACCCGGTCCTTCGAGGGATGGTGGAAGAAGGCCCGGCAGGAGACGCCGGACCTCCTCACCATGACTCCGGAGGCCCTCCTCGACGAGGAGGCAGCGGAGGTCGACGAGGACGCCTTCCCGCCGGTGTGGCGCCAGGGCGACCAGCAGCTCACCCTGCGGTACCGCTTCGAGCCCGGCGCGGAGGATGACGGCGTGACCGTGCAGGTGCCGCTTCCCCTGCTCGCCGGGCTCCTGCCGGACGGATTCGACTGGCAGGTCCCGGGCCTGCGCCACGAGCTGGTCACCGCACTGATCAAATCGCTGCCGAAGGCGATCCGCCGCCAGGTCGTGCCCGCAGCGGACTGGGCACGGCGGCTGCTGGGCGAGCTCGCCGACACCGCCGGGATGCGCGCGCACGAAGGCGTGCGGCCCGCCGCATCGCTCACCGAGACGCTCGCGGCCACCATCTCCCGGTTGACCGGCTCACGGGTCAGCGCGTCCGACTTCGACCTCGAGCGGCTGCCGGCGCACCTGCGTCCGACGTTCGAGGTCATCGGCGAGCGCGGGCGGACCCTCGCCGGCGGCAAGGACCTCGGGGCGCTCCAGGACCGGCTGCGCTCTCGCGCCCGGGATTCCGTCGCCGCCGTCGCCGAGGCACGGACCCCGAACGCCCTCGAACGCGCCGGGCTGACGACCTGGGACTTCGACGAGCTCCCGCGTTTCCTCGACACCACCCACACCGGTCCGGGCGGGACCCAGAACGTGATCCGGGCCTATCCGGCGCTGGTCGACGACGGCGGATCGGTGAGCATCCGCCTGATGGGGACGCCCGCCGAGCAGGCACGCGCGATCCCGGGCGGAGTGCGCCGGCTGCTGCTCGCCAGCATCCCGTCGCCCGTCGCCTACGTGCAGCAGCACCTCACCTCGAACGAGAAGCTCACCCTCGCCGCCAGCCCCTACTCGAACACGAAGGCGCTGTTCGACGACTGCCTGCTCGCCGTCGTTGACTCCGTGCTGTACCGGATGAAGCCGGACGGCCAGGTCTTCATGCGCGCCGAGTTCGAAGCGGTGCGCGACCGC
This sequence comes from Leifsonia sp. HAY1-4F, assembly GCF_056755275.1. Taxonomy (NCBI): domain Bacteria; kingdom Bacillati; phylum Actinomycetota; class Actinomycetes; order Micrococcales; family Microbacteriaceae; genus Leifsonia; species Leifsonia sp. HAY1-4F. The sequence goes on along the minus strand of NZ_JBNDHX010000191.1, from coordinate 535 downwards.
GTCTCCGGGATCGTCATGGATGCGATGTTCGAGACGGTCGCGCTGGTCACGCGCATCCTCACCGCGGCCCGCGCGGCCGAGAAGGCGATCGCGGGAGTGACGGCGCTGACCTATCTCTCTGCGCTGAACGACGCCAAGGGGCAGCTGGGCGGTCTGGTCTGGGCGGGCGGGCCGGCTGCCGCTTCGGCCCCGGCCGGGGCCTCGGCCGGACCCGGGGCCGGACCCGGGTACGGGTTCGTCTCGACGACCGGGTTGGAGCAGCTGCGGCACCTGCCCCGCTACCTGGCCGGCATCTCCCAGCGGATGCAGGCGCTGCCCACCAGCCCCGGCCGCGACCGCGCGTGGCAGACCCAGGTGGAGACAGCCGTCGCTCTCTACACCGACGCCGGCGGCCGCATCCCCCTCGCCCCGGACTCGCCGCCCTCCCTGGTGCACGCGCGATGGATGCTGGAGGAGTTCCGGGTCTCCCTCTTCGCCCAGTCCCTCGGCACCGCCGAGTCCGTCTCCCTCCAGCGCATCCGCAAGGTCCTCACCC
>NZ_JBNDHX010000190.1:0-1713 GCF_056755275.1 Leifsonia sp. HAY1-4F | reverse complement strand
GTGCGGTCTGGAGGGAGTCGAGCCCCGCCTCCAGCGCGTGCAGTTCGGACGCCTCGGCGCCGTCGCGTCCGGTGGCCAGTGTGATGGTGGCTTCAGGCGGCATTGCGGATCAGCTCCTCTCGCAGCCGGCGGGTGATCTCGTCGTCCAGACGCGCGGCCTCCACCGGGTCGGCCCCGGCGCGTACCTCGGCCGGGACCTCCCACTCGGCGGCGACGGTGCCGGGGCGCGAGCTGAGCAGCACGATCCGCTGGCCCAGCCGCAGTGCCTCCCGGACGTTGTGGGTCACGAACAGGATGGTGCGGCCGGTCTGCCGCCAGATCCGCTCCAGCTCCACATGGAGGAGGTCGCGGGTGATGGCGTCGACGGCCGCGAACGGCTCGTCCATCAGCAGCACGTGCCGGTCCTGCGCGAGCGCGCGGGCCAGGGCGACGCGCTGACGCATCCCGCCGGAGAGCTGGTGCGGGCGCCGGTCGGCGGCGTGGGAGAGCGAGACCAGCTCCAGGAGCTCGTCGACGCGGGCGCGACGCCCGTCGCGCGGCGTCCCGGCGAGGTCGAGCGCGAGCTCGACGTTGCGGCGGGCGGTCAGCCAGGGCAGCAGCGCAGCATCCTGGAACATCATGGCGACCGGGCCGCTCGGCACCGCGATCGCGCCGGTGGTCGGCTCCTCGAGTCCGGCGACGAGGTTCAGGATGGTCGACTTGCCGCATCCGGACGCGCCCAGCAGGCAGACGAACTCGCCGTCGCCGATGCGGAGATCCACGTCGTCGAGGACGACGGGTGCGTGGGCGCCGAAGCGCTTGCTGACGCCGGTCAGTGCGACGGCGGTGCGATCGAGGTCGGCCATGGTGCTACCCCAGTCCGCCGGAGGAGACGGCCGCCTGTCCGGCGGTCTTCCGGACAGCATTGAGGGCGGTGAGGTCGAACAGGCCCTTCAGCGAGCCCTTCGTCGCAAGACCCACGGCCGCCGCATGCTGCACGAGCGTCGGGAACGCCGCGGCATCCGGGTCGGTGTCGAACGAGACGTGGTCGAGCGCACGCGCGAGCACGCCGGTCGCCAGGGTCTTGCCCGTGTCGGCCTTCAGCTGGGCGTTGATGTCGGCGGCAGCCGTGGCCGGATCCTGCAGCGCGGCGACCGCGTCGGCATTGCCCTTCACGAGCGCCTGCACGGTCTGCGGATGCGCCTTCAGGAAGGCCGTCGACACTGCGAGCACGGTCGTCGGGAACCTCTTGGCTGGCCACAGCGACGCCTCGTCCACGAGGACCTTCGCGTTCCCGTCGATCACGAACCGCGACACCCAGGGCTCCGGCACCCACGCGCCGTCGATCTTCCCGGCCTGGAACAGCGTCAGCGCCTGGGCGTTGTCGGTCGGCGCGATGGTGAGGTCTCCCCCGCCGGTGAGCGAGGTGCGCAGACCCTGCTTCGTCAGCCAGTACCGCAGCGCCACGTCCTGCGTGTTGCCGAGCTGCGGCGACGCGATCGTCTTGCCTTTCAGCTCGCCGGCCGAGGTGATGTCGCCCTTCACGACGAGGGCTGCGCCGCCCGTGGCGACACCGGAGACGATCCTCAGCGACTGGCCGGCGCTCTTCAGGTAGGAGTTGATGGCGGGGCTCGGACCGATGTAGGCGGCGTCGATCGCGCCTGCACTGAGCGCTTCGATCTCGGCCGGACCGGCGTTGAACTGCTTGGTCTGCAGCTCCGTCTCACCCAGAGC
>NZ_JBNDHX010000189.1:0-1722 GCF_056755275.1 Leifsonia sp. HAY1-4F | reverse complement strand
GCGAGGTACCGGTCGGGACGTCCCCGTAGGCGTAGGTCACGGTGCCGGGCGAGACGGTCTTCGTCACCGTCGCGCACGAAGAGTCACCGAACCATGATCCGAAATCGGTGGTGGCGCCATCTCCGCTGATCGTCGTCGTGGGGAACGTCACGGTCGTCGCGTTGCACCCGCCGGTCACGCTGCAGGTCACACTCAGCGTGTAGGTTTCGGAACCGCCCGCTGCGATGGTCGCCGTGGATGGGCTGATGCTCACGGTCGCGGTGCCCGTCGCGGCGTTCGCGGCCGGCACGGAGAAGCCGAAGGCCATCAGCAGCGCCAACGGTCCGATCCACATCCCCTGTTTCGATTTCCGCACCGTCGCGACTCCGTTCTCTCAGAACTCGCCGCGGCGCTACGGGTGGACCGGCGCCTCGGCTCAAGGTCACCATGCTGACACGCGCTCCGACCGTCAATGACTTTCGTGGCCGCTATTCGGTTCCTAGTCTGAAGAGGCCGCTACGACGTCTGTTCGCAGTGCTACCGGCCCGCGGGATCGCCGGTGATTCCGCCCGTCCGGACCATCGGGGAATGGTCTATCCGCGCCGCGTCGGCGGGAGCTAGCATGAGCGCCACCCAGGAGGTGCGTCATGACGACGATCGCGACCCCGCTCGATGAAAAGGAGCTGTACGACGCCGGGCACGCGGCCCGCTCGCAGGTTCCGCGGTCCAGCCAAGCCGAGTTCACGCCTCCGCCGGGACGCGACCCGCTCGGGATCCTCCGCAGGCAGCACGAGAACCGCCTCCCGGCACTGATCGCCCTGCGCGTCGAGCGAATGGGTGCGTCCGCGTTCGCGTTCTACCGGGGGACGGCGGCGATCCAGGCCGCCGACCTGGCCGCCGTGCCGACTGCGGGTGGGGATGTCGTGATCTGCGGCGACGCCCACATCAGCAACTTCGGCATCTACCGGTCGCCCGAGAGCTCCATGGTCTTCGACATCAACGATTTCGATGAGGCGGCCGTCGGCCCGTTCGAGTGGGACGTCAAACGGATGCTGACGAGCGTCGTCCTCGCCGGCCGCTCGCTCGGGATCGACCGTTCAGACCTCCATTCGATCGTGCTTTCGGCATCCGCGATGTACCGCAACGCACTGGGCGAGGCGCTCGAGGCGTCGTTGTACCGGCGCTATTTCCGTGTGACCAGCATGGCCGACCGGCGGATCCTGAGCCGGGACAGCGAGCGGATGATCAAGCACACCCTGAAGGAGTCGGAGAAGCGCACCAGCGAGCGTGTCGCCAGCCGCACCCTGGTCGAAGGCGGTGAGGGGCTGCAGTTCGTGGAGGACCCGCCGGTGCTCACCCGGCTGGAGCCGGAGATCCGGGTGATCGTGGACCAGGTGTTCCAGGCATACCGCACGACCGTCCCGACGAACATCGCCCTGATGCTCTCCCAATACACGGTCCTGGATGTGGCCCGGCGCGTGGTCGGGGTCGGCAGCGTCGGAACGCGGTGCTTCATCATCGCCCTCGGAGACGCCACCGGCGACATCCTGATCCTCCAGCTGAAGGAGGCCAATGCCTCGGTCGTCCAGGAGTTCGGCGGGATCGCACCCGTCGCCGGCTACCTCGACCCGGTGATCCTTGCGGAGCATCAGGGTTACCGCGTGGTCGGGTGCCAGCGCATCCTGCAGGCGGTCTCCGATCCGTTCCTCGGCTACCTGACCGTGGAGGGGCACAGCTTCTACA
>NZ_JBNDHX010000188.1:0-1713 GCF_056755275.1 Leifsonia sp. HAY1-4F | reverse complement strand
CCCCCCAGATTAGCGAGTGTCTCGTGGGCTCGGAGATGTGTATAAGAGACAGCCCCCCCGAGCCCCCCACCATCGAGTCCGCACAGACTGCACGAAATCTCCGTCGAAACCGCAAGTCTTCGCGGACTCGGCGGTGTTACGAAAGGAGCATGACCATGGCGCTGCGCGTCACCGTCTGGAACGAGGGCGTCCACGAGGCGACCCAGCCCGAGATCGCCGTGATCTACCCGCACGGCATCCACGGCGCCATCGCCGAGGGTCTCCGAGAGCTGCTCGGCGAGGAGGTCGCCGTGCGCACCGCGACCCTCGACGACCCGGAGCATGGGCTCAGCGAGGAGGATCTCGCGCAGACCGACGTCCTCCTGTGGTGGGGCCACATCGCGCACGACCGCGTGTCCGACGACGTGGTGGAACGTGTCCGTCGCCATGTCCTCGGCGGGATGGGGCTGATCGTCCTCCATTCCGGCCACTTCTCGAAGATCTTCATCCGGATGCTCGGGACGACGTGCTCGCTGCGCTGGCGCAATCCCGAGGGCGGCGAGCGCGAGCTGGTGTGGAACGTCGACCCGACGCATCCCATCGCCGCGGGCGTGCAGCAGCCGATCGTCATCGAGGCGCAGGAGATGTACGGGGAGTTCTTCGACATCCCGACCCCGGACGACCTGGTGTTCATCAGCTCGTTCACCGGCGGAGAGGTGTTCCGGTCGGGCGTCACGTTCACGCGCGGTCGGGGCAAGATCTTCTACTTCAGCCCCGGGGACCAGGAGTACCCGGTGTACTTCCACCCGCAGATCCGGCGCGTGCTCGCCAACGGCGTCCAGTGGGCTGCGCCGGTGGCCGGGATCCGTCAGGCGCCCGAGGTCTCGAACCCGCAGCCGGTCTGAGTCCCCATCGACCCCGGACGACACCAGGAGACGACACCCATGCCCGACACGCTCGCCGCCCTGCCGGAACCGCGCCATCCCGATCCTGCGGACGCCCCGCCCCTGCGGTGGGGCGTGCTCGGGCCGGGAGCCATCGCCGCCGACTTCACCGACGCGCTGCACCGGCACACGCGCCAGCGGGTCGTCGCCGCCGGCTCGCGGTCGGCTGAGCGCGCCGAGGCCTTCTCGGCTGCGCACGGCGTCCAACGCTCGTACGGCTCCTACGAGGCGCTCGTCGCCGATCCCGAGGTCGAGGTGGTCTACGTCGCGACCCCGCACAGCGAGCACCTCGCGCATGCGCTGCTGGCCATCGCCGCAGGCAAGCACGTCCTCATCGAGAAGCCGATGGCGGTGACGGCCGACCAGTCGCGCCGGATCGTGGAGGCGGCACGCGCCGCCGGCGTCTTCGCCATGGAGGCGATGTGGACGCGCTACCTGCCGCAGACCGACATCGTGCGGCAGCTGCTGGCCGACGGAGCACTAGGCGAGGTCCGGCTCGTCACTGCCGACTTCGGCGGACGCTCCCGGTACGACCCGGCGAGCCGGCTCTGGAACCCGGCGCTCGCCGGCGGAGCGCTCCTCGACCTGGGCGTCTACGTGGTCTCCTGGTCGTCGTTCGCCATCGGACCGCCCGCCGGCATCGTCGCGACGGGGACGCTCGCCCCGACGGGCGTGGACGACCAGGTCGCGCTCGTGCTCTCCTCTGCGCACGGGGCCCAGGCGCTGCTGAGCACGACGCTCCGGGCCTCCACTCCGTCGCTCGCGACGATCAGCGGCAGTGCAGGCAGGA
>NZ_JBNDHX010000187.1:0-1995 GCF_056755275.1 Leifsonia sp. HAY1-4F | reverse complement strand
GATAGAGGGACTGCAGCTCGTCGATGGTGACGTCGGCGCCGACCTCCACGTTCCCGATCAGCCGGATCGCGCCGTCGGCGAGCATGTCGTGCAGGGAGGTGACGATTCCTTTGATGCGGGGGTGATCGGGGGCGACGCCGTAGCGGATGAGGCCGTACGGCGCAGGCAGCGACTCGAACAGGTCGATGCGGACGTCGATGCCGGCCTCGGCGGCGCGGGTGCGCAGGATGTTGCCGGCGTAGATTCCGGCGGGTCCGGCGCCGACGACGGCTACGCGGAACGGTCGGGTCATTGGGAGGCCTCTCTGTGGTGGGCAGTGCGGGAGGATGCGGTGCTGTGGGGGGCGGCGCCGTGGGATGCAGGCGTCGGAAGGAGGTCGGGGTCGGCGAGGCGCACGACGTCGCCGACGACGATGACGGCCGGGGACCGCACACCGCGCACAGCGGCGTCGGCGGCGATGCTGCCGAGGGTTCCGATGGTGACCCGCTGGCCCTCGCCGTAGCCGTCCTCCACGATGGCGACGGGGCAGTCGGCGCCCCGACGGCCGGCGGCGAGCGTCGCGGCGGTGGCGGCGAGCCCGGAGACACCCATCAGCAGGATCACCGTGTGCTCCGGTCCGCCGGGCACCTGGTCGATGTCGGTGTGGGCCGAGAGCACGGTGAACCCGGCCGCGACCCCGCGGTGCGTGACGGGGATGCCGGCGATCGACGGCACCGCGATGGCGCTGGTCACACCGGGCACGACCTCCACCGGGATGCCGGCCGCACGGCAGAACTCGGCCTCCTCGCCGCCACGCCCGAACACGAACGGGTCGCCGCCTTTGAGCCGGACGACGCGCTTGCCGGCGCGGGCGTGCTCGACCAGCAGCTCGTTGATCCGCGTCTGCGGAACCGGGTGGTGGTGCGGCTGCTTGCCGACGTCGATGACCTCGACGCCCGGCGCGAGGTCCTCGAGCAGTGCGCGCGGACCGAGCCGGTCGGCGATGACGACATCCGCTGCGCTGAGCAGCTGGCGGCCGCGCACGGTGATCAGGTCGGGATGGCCAGGGCCGCCGCCGACGAGCGCGACCGATCCCACAGCCTCCGAGCCCGCGAACGAGCCCGCTGTCACGTCGTTCATCGGGTCGCCCCCGTGAGCCCGCGGCGACGCAGCAACGAGCGCTCGACCGGTGCGAACACGCACAGCTCCACGACGATCCCCACGACGAGGATGGTCAGGATCGTCGCGAGCACCGTCGGCAGATCGGCCAGTTCCCTGCTCTGCTCGAGCATCGTACCGAGCCCGAAGCCGAGCGAGTTGGCGATGATCTCGGCGGCCATCAGGGACCGCCAGGCGAAGGCCCAGCCCTGGCGGAGCCCCGCGACATAGCCGGGCAGCGCGGCCGGGAAGAGGATGCGGAGCTGCAGCTGGCTGCGCGAGGCTCCGAGGACGACGCCCACCCGGCGCAGCTGCGGCGGTACCTGGTCGATGCCGGCCAGGAGGCCGTTGATGATCGAGGGGACCGCGCCGAGCAGCACGACGAAGTACACGGCCGCGTCGGTCAGGCCGAACCAGATGATCGCCGCCGGCACCCACGCCACCGAGGGCAGCACCTGGAGTCCGGACAGGATCGGCCCGACCGCCCGGCGCAGCCAGCGCACCTCGGCCAGCAGCAGCCCGACGGGGGTGGCGATCAGCACGGCCATCAGGAAGCCGAGGCCGCCGCGGCCGAGGCTCGTCCCGATGGCGGTGGCGAGATGGCCCGAGCTCGCGGCGCTGGCGAGCGCCGACACCACGTCGGCAGGACCCGGGTACAGATCCGGCCGAGGGTGGGCGATCGCGGTGTAGAGCTGCCAGCCGATCAGTGCGACGAGCACGAAGACCGTGGTCGGGACGGTGGCCCGGGCGAAGCGGCGAGCCCGGCTGGGCGCCGCATCCCGTGCGGTCTGGAGGGAGTCGAGCCCCGCCTCCAGCGCGTGCAGTTCGGACGCCTCGGCGCCGTCGCGTCCGGTGGCC
>NZ_JBNDHX010000186.1:0-2435 GCF_056755275.1 Leifsonia sp. HAY1-4F | reverse complement strand
CCCCAGATTAGCGAGTGTCTCGTGGGCTCGGAGATGTGTATAAGAGACAGCCCCCACCCCGACCCCGAAGCCGACGACGCCACCGAGAGCTCCTGACCTTTCCGGCCTCCGGCGGCGACGGCGCTCGAAGAACTCCGGACCCGTCGTCTGGGAAACCGTCAGCGCCGCGGGCGTAGGCTCGTACGAGTGAGCGAACTGCACCCCGTCATCCGCCCCCGACGGCTGCGGCAGTCGCCGGCGATGCGCCGGCTGACCGCCGAGACCCGCCTCCATCCGGCCGAGCTGATCCTCCCGCTGTTCGTGCGTGAGGGCGCGAGCGAGCCCGTCCCGATCGGGTCGATGCCGGGCGTGGTGCAGCACAGCCTCGACTCGTTGAAGCGCGCGGCGAACGAGGCGGCCGAGGCCGGCGTCGGCGGGCTCATGCTCTTCGGCGTGCCGGAGACCCGGGATGCGGTGGGCTCCGGCGCGACCGACCCGGACGGCATCCTCAACGTCGCGACCCGCGTCCTCGCCGACGAGGTGGGGGACGCCATCGTGGTGCAGACGGATCTGTGCCTCGACGAGTTCACCGACCACGGCCACTGCGGCGTCCTCGATGCGCGGGGGAACGTCGACAACGACGCCACCCTGCTCCGCTACCGCGACATGGCCGTCGCCCAGGCGGAGGCCGGCTCGCAGCTCCTCGGACTCAGCGGGATGATGGACGGCCAGGTCGCCGCCGTGCGCGAGGCGCTCGACGACGCGGGCCGCACCGACGTGGTGATCCTCGCCTACGCCGCCAAGTACGCCTCCGGCTTCTACGGGCCGTTCCGCGAGGCCGTCGACTCGCAGCTCTCCGGTGACCGCCGGGCCTACCAGCAGGACCCGGCGAACCGCCGTGAGGGCCTGCGCGAGGCGCGACTCGATCTCGAAGAGGGGGCCGACATCCTGATGGTGAAGCCGGCGCTCAGCTACCTCGACGTGCTCAGCGATGTCGCCGCGATCAGCGATGTGCCCGTCTGGGCCTACCAGGTGTCCGGGGAGTACGCGATGGTGGAGGCAGCGGCCGCGAACGGCTGGATCGACCGCGAGCGCATCATCGAGGAGACCCTTCTGGGGGCGCGCCGAGCCGGCGCCGACGCGATCCTGACCTACTGGGCGACCGAGGTGGCGGGGTGGCTGCGATGAGCGACAGCAACGAGCAGGAGTTCGAGCGCGCCCAGCGCGTCATCCCGGGCGGCGTGAACTCACCGGTCCGGGCGTTCGGGTCCGTCGGCGGCACGCCGCGGTTCCTGGTGTCCGCCCGCGGGCCGTACGTCACCGACGCGGAGGGGCGAGAGTACGTCGACCTGGTCGCGTCGTGGGGTCCGGCCATCCTCGGCCACGCCCATCCCGCCGTCGTGGATGCGGTGCAGCAGGCGGCCGCGCGCGGCCTGTCCTTCGGCGCCTCCACCCCGGCGGAGACCGAGCTCGCCGAGACCGTGATCGCGCGCGTGCCGTTCGTCGAGAAGCTGCGGCTCGTCTCGACCGGCACGGAGGCGACCATGAGCGCGATCCGTCTCGCCCGCGGGTTCACCGGCCGCCCGCTGCTCCTCAAGTTCGCCGGTCACTATCACGGACATTCGGACAGCCTCCTGGCCCAGGCCGGCTCGGGCCTCGCGACCCTCGCCCTGCCCGGATCCGCGGGCGTGACCGAGGCGACCGCCGCCCAGACCATCGTGCTGCCGTACAACGACCTGGATGCGGTGCGCGCGGTGTTCGAGGCGCAGGGCCCGGACATCGCCGCCGTCATCACCGAGGCCGCCGCCGCGAACATGGGCGTCGTGCCGCCCGACGAGGGCTTCAACGCAGCCCTCACCGACCTGGCGCACGAGTTCGGCGCGCTGCTCATCCTCGACGAGGTGCTCACCGGCTTCCGGGTCGGCGAGGCCGGTTTCTGGGGTCTCGATCGCGGTTACACGCCCGACCTGGTCACCTTCGGCAAGGTCATCGGCGGAGGGATGCCGCTCGCGGCCCTCGGCGGACGCGCAGACCTGATGGACTTCCTCGCCCCGACCGGTCCGGTGTACCAGGCGGGAACCCTCTCCGGGAACCCGGTCGCGGTCGCCGCCGGTCTCGCGACCCTCGCCAACGCGAATGAGGCCGTGTACGACCGTCTCGACGTGGTCGCCGAGACGGTCTCCGCCGCGGTATCCGATGCGCTCTCGGCGGCCGGCGTGGCCCATAGCGTCCAGCACGCGGGCAACCTGTTCAGCTTCGTCTTCGGCGAGTTCGCCCGCCCGCCGCGCACGTACGCCGAGGTGCAACGCCAGGAGGCGTTCCGCTACCGCGCCTTCTTCCACGCGATGCTCGACGCCGGCGTCTCGCTGCCGCCGAGCGTCTTCGAGGCCTGGTTCGTCACCGCAGCGCACGACGACACCGCCGTCTCCCGCATCCTCGACGCCCTCCCGGCCTGT
>NZ_JBNDHX010000185.1:0-2533 GCF_056755275.1 Leifsonia sp. HAY1-4F | reverse complement strand
TCCGTCGTCGGCAGCGTCAGATGTGTATAAGAGACAGCCGTCGGGCAGCTCGTCGGCGTCGGGGCGGGTGTTCTCGTCGCTCATGGCGTCGTCCTTCCGTTCTGTGCTGACCGCGCGACGGTACTCCGTCCGGCGCTGGAGGTCCATCGTCCGCGAGGCGTGTAGAAGCATGACGGCATCCCGGGATGTCACGCGCCGGCCCTAGACTGCGTCCCGTGACCGCCGCATCCACCCCGCCGCGGGGCGACGACTCGCTCGCCCGCCGACTGACCCTGGGGGATGCGATCAGCATCGGGCTCGGGTCGATGATCGGCGCGGGCGTCTTCGCGGCGTTCGCTCCCGCCGCGGCCGCCGCCGGTGCCGGACTCCTGGTGGGACTCGTCGTCGCCGGCTTCATCGCGTTCTGCAATGCGACCTCCTCGGCGCAGCTCGCCGCCCAGTACCCGACCTCCGGCGGCACCTACATCTACGGCCGGGAGCGGCTCGGCGAGTGGGCCGGGTTCTTCGCCGGCTGGTCGTTCGTGGTCGGGAAGACCGCCAGCTCGGCGGCGATGGCCCTCACCTTCGCCACGTACGCGGTGCCCGGTCCGTGGGTGAAGCCGGTCGCCGTCCTGGCCGTCGCAGCGCTCACCGTCGTCAACACTCTGGGGGTGACGCGCACGGCCCTGCTGACCCGCCTCCTCGTTGCCGTCTCCCTGGCGGCGCTCACCGTCGCGGTCGTCATCGGGTTCACGCACAGCGCGGCGAGCGCTGCGCAACCCGGTCCGGCCGTGACCGCGTACGGCATCCTGCAGTCGGCCGGATTCCTATTCTTCGCCTTCGCCGGGTATGCGCGTGTGGCGACGATGGGCGAGGAGGTGGTGGATCCGGTGCGCACCATCCCCCGGGCCATCACCACCGCGCTGGGCATCACGCTGGTCGTGTACGCACTCGTCGCCGTGTCGGCGCTGCACGCCATCGGAGCGGCCGGATTGGCCGAGGTCACGGCGCCGCTGAGCGCGGTGGCGGACACCGCCGGGGCCACGTGGCCCGGGGTGGTCATCCGGGTCGGGGCCGCTGCGGCCGCCCTCGGCGCTCTGCTGGCCATGATCGCCGGGATCGGACGGACGAGCCTCGCCATGGCGCGCAACCGCGACCTCCCGGCCTGGTTCGCAGCCGTCCATCCACGCTTCCGTGTCCCCTACCGCGCCGAGCTGGTGCTCGGCCTGATCGTCTGCGTCCTCGTGGCGGTCACCGATCTGCGCGGCGCGATCGGCTTCTCGTCGTTCGGCGTGCTGCTCTACTACCTGACCGCGAACGCCTCCGCCTGGACGCAGGATCGGGCCCACCGGCGCTACCCGCGCGCGCTCGCCGTGGCCGGCGCCATCGGCTGCGTCGTCCTCGTCGCGACCCTGCCCCTGCCGGCCATCGTCGCCGGGCTCGTGGTCCTCGCGATCGGGATGGGTTACCGTTTCCTCCGGCTGCGCGCGACCAGTGGGTCGCGGCGGCGAGAGGAGAACCCGTGACCGTCCGCGTGACCCTGATCGGAGGACCGACCGCGCTCATCGAGCTCGGCGGCGTCCGCATCCTCACCGACCCCACGTTCGACCCGCCGGGCGAGCATCCCGTCGCCGGTCGTGTGCTGGTCAAGACCGCGGCGGCGAGCCTGACTCCCGAACAGGTCGGAGCCGTGGATGCGGTGCTCCTCTCACACGATCAGCACCCCGACAACCTCGACGATCTGGGGCGCGACGTCGTCCGCGATGCGCCGCTCACCGTGAGCACGGCCGCTGCGGCCGAACGGGTCGAGGGCACGGTGCGCGGACTCGGCCCGTGGACCCATCTGACCGTTCCCCGGCCGGACGGCTCCGAGCTCCGGGTGCACGCGGTCCCGGCCCAGCACGGACCCGACGGGATGGACGCCTCCTCCGGCCCGGTGATCGGATTCGTGCTCGCCGGCGAGGGTCTCCCCACCGTCTACGTGAGCGGCGACAACGCGTCCCTCCGGGTCGTGGAGGAGGTCGCCGAGAACCTCGGTCCGATCGACATCGCCCTGCTCTTCGCGGGCGCGGCGCGAACCGCCCGGCTGGATGCGTTCCTCACCCTCACGGCGGACAAGGCGGCCCGGGCTGCGGCCCTGCTCGGCGACGCCGTGATCGTGCCGGTGCACGCCGAGGGCTGGGCGCACTTCACCCAGGGCCAGCGGGAGGTGGAGGCGGCCTTCGCCGAGCACGGCCTGAGCGACCGGCTCCGGATGCTGCGACCGGGCGAGTCGGCCGAGCTGGATTCCGCCGGCTGACGCCGCGCGGTTCCGGCAGGCGGCGTCCGCCCGACCGGGCGATGGAGACTTCTGGGATAGATTTGGCTACGGCCCGAGGTCGGCCATCCAGTTATCGAGGGTCAATGTCATACGTCAAGGAAGCGCTCTCCGCGCGCGAACTGCTCGCGAACCTGACCATGAGAGAGATCCGCGGACAGTACAAGCGGACGATCTTCGGGCAGCTGTGGTCCCTGGTGAACCCGCTCGCGAGCATGCTCGTCTACACGATCGTGT
>NZ_JBNDHX010000184.1:0-2613 GCF_056755275.1 Leifsonia sp. HAY1-4F | reverse complement strand
GGTGTAGCATTAGAGGCAGTGAAGCAAGGCACTCGCGCATCAAGCGAAGGAGGCGACATGGCATCCTCAAACCCTCGATACCGCGCGGTTTACGGGCTTGTCGTGGTCCCAAGCTTCGTCGTCGCGGTCCTGATGGCTGCGCTCTACCTAGTGGTGATGCCGCTGGTCCCGATGGTGGGCCACTACTACTTCTCCCAGCAGGCGCAAACTTACGCGACGTATCAGGTGCCCCTCCTGATCCATATCGGCGCCGGCGCCGTCGCCCTGGTCCTGGGCCCGATCAACCTGATCGGCGCGCTCAGGCGAACCCCTGGAAGACGACACCGCACGATCGGCAAGTTCTACGCTGTCGCGGTTTCAGTCGCCGCGACCGGTGCTATTTTCATGTCCTTCCACGCCTATCCCGGAACGATCGCGAATGGCCAGATCATCGTCACGAGCGGATTCTTCCTGCTCGGCGTCGGCTGGCTGGTGACCCTTGGGCTTGCGGTTCGAGCGATTGCCGTCAAACACGACATCGCCGCCCACCGATTCTGGATCATCGCCAACTTCAGCCTCACCTTCGTCGCCGTCGTTCTCAGGGCCGAGACTGCCGTCATCCTGGCAACCGGCACGTTCGAAACCCTCTACCCCTTCCTTCCCTGGACCTCCGGCGTCCCGAATCTGATCATCGCCATGGTCCTCGCCCGCAAGCTGAACCGACAACGTGCCCGCCGGACACGCCGACCACGCCAGCCCAGTTTGACGAACCAGAACCCGTAACAGCGAGCGACAACTCAGCTGGATGCGGTCCGAGCGGAGATCCGCGACTCAGGCCGCCGCGCCCGCCGCCGCTTCCTCCGCGCCGGGGACGACATCGAAGTGGAACGTCCGCCGGAACCGCAGGACGAGCTCGTCCCCTCCTGCCAGCACTTCGACCGCCGGCATCCCGTCACCCAGCAGTGCCCCCAGGTCGGAGAGGCCCACCTGGAACTCCAGCACCTCCTCCGGTGCGCCGATGTCGAGCCGGCGCTGCGGCTGCGGGAGGGCCGCCGGCCCCACGTCCATCACATCCACGACCTCACCGACGACGATCGCGCTGACCGAGGCCTCGCCCGCATGCACGACGTACTCGGTCGCCGGCAGGCCGGCGGCCTCCTCGCGCCGGAAGGCGGCACGGAGCGTCACCGACAGTCCGTCGGCGGACAGGACCTCGCCATCGGCGGGATCCACCGGCGCCGCCCAGCCCCAGCGCTCCAGTGCCAGCACCACGGGTTCGAGCTCCCGGCCGAGCGGAGTCAGCTCATACCCGCCGCGCACCGTCGGCACGCGGCGGATCACCCCGGCCTGCTGCAGTTCCTTGAGCCGGTCGCTCAGGATGTTGGTCGGGATGCGCGGCAGACCCGCCTTGAGGTCGCTGTACCGGCGGGCGCCGCCGAGCAGGTCGCGAACGATGAGGAGCGCCCATCGCTCGCCGACCCGCTCGACCGCGCGCGCGACGCCACCGAACTGTCCGAAGCCCCGCGGGGCTCGTGCCGCCATCCGGGAGCCGGATCAGGCCTGCGCGGGAGCCTCGGCCCCGTGCTCGGCGAGGTAGGCCTCCGGGCCCTTCTCGGCCGCTTCCGGCACCATGTAGAGGTACGAGAGGATGTTGCCGTCCGGGTCCTCCAGGTCGCGGGAGTACATGAACCCGTAGTCCTGCGCGGGGCGCGGCTCGAGGCCGCCCGCCTCGATGCCCTTCCCGACCAGCGCATCCACCTCGTCGCGGGAGTCCTGGGTGAGCGCGATCATGGCCCCGGCGTGCGTCTTCGTGTCGACGATCTGCTTGTCGGTGAAGGTCGCGAGGTACTCGCGGGTCAGGACCATGAAGTAGATCGTGTCGCTGAGAACCACGCAGGCGGCGTTCTCGTCGGTGAACATGGGGTTGATGCTGTAGCCGAGCGCTTCGTAGAACGCCTTGGAGCGGTCGAGGTCCGTCGTGGGGATGTTGACGAAGATGTTGGTTGGCATGATGTCCCTCCGGTCAGTGGTCCGATGGGCTTAGCTTGCTCTTTGCAAGCTTACTTGTCAAGAACAAGTAAACCGCGGGAGCGCACGTCGTCGACGGACTCCCGCATCTCGGGCGCCAGGGTCAGCAGGCCGGCGGCTTCGGCCGCCTCCAGCGCGTCCGCCTGCTCCGCATCCGCGCCGGTGAACCAGGACGCGACGGAGACGCCGTGTCCCGGCCGCGAGAGCACTCGGACGACGTCGCCCGCGCCGGCGGTGCCGGACTTCGCCACCGAGAGATACGCGCCGGGGCGCCCCTCCTGCGTGAAGCGCTTGACCCACTGCGGCTCCTGCATCCGCCGCTGGAAGACGGCGCACGGCATCCTCGGGCAGGTGACCTCGACTACGAGCTCGTCGCCGATCGCCCAGCGTTCGCCGATCTCCGCGCCGTTGACGTCGAGTCCGGCCGTCCGCAGGTTCTCGCCGAACAGTCCGGCGGGGATGGGCCTCCCGAGCTCGCCTGCCCAGAAAGCCGCGTCCTCGTCCGCATAGGCGTAGAGCGCCTTCGACGCGCCTCCGTGGTGCGTACGGTCGGCCTGGACATCGCCGCGCACTCCGAGCGGGCGAACTCGCAGCCGTTCCAGTACC
>NZ_JBNDHX010000183.1:0-2812 GCF_056755275.1 Leifsonia sp. HAY1-4F | reverse complement strand
GATTCCGTACTGCGTGAAGAGGTCGGTGCGGTAGTAGAGCGCCATCGGCCCTAGGTCCTGCGGAATTCCGAGGACCTGCTTGCCGATGCTGCTCAGCTGCCAGGCGGCGGGGGCGAAGAGTTTCTTGCTGGAATTCGCGAACTTGGAGACGTCTTCGAGCGCGTTCGCGGCTGCAAAGCTTGAGAGCGTGTCGTAGCCGACTTGGCCAAGGCACGGCGCATTGCCGGCCTTGACGGCGTTGAGCATTTTGGCGTAACCGCCTGCGCTTCCAGCCGAGATCTGCGTGTAGTTGATGTGGATGTCTTTGTGCGATGCGTTGAAGAGCGCGACGGACTTGTCATATCCGATCGCGGACCCCCAGAAGTCAACCGTTACTGGCTTGCTTGAACTCGAGGTCGGGGACGAAGCCGCCCCCGAACCTGAGCTGGTGCAGGCGGTCAGAGCTGTCACGGCCAGTGCGACCACTGCCGCACCGACCATTAGCCGTTTTGAAGCCATTGATACTCCCTTGTTCGGGCCGACCGCCGTGGCGGCGACCGCATTATGTGTCAGGACACTGTTGGTCTCGCTGCGAGGCGGTGCACTAGGGTTGCCCATTCTGTATCTATCTCCATTGATCAAACCCTTCGCAACAAGCACAGAACCGAGCCTCGGGTGGGGCCGGCGGGAAAGACTCGAAAAACGAGAATCGTGTCTCACTTGAGACAAGTGTGCGACTTGGATCGCTTTCATGTCAACTTAAATCCGGTGACCGAAACTGATTCGTAATCGGTGGGAAACACTCCGTCGGCTTGCGTGTGCGCCTGAGGCGATGGCAAACTGAACTGATAATACTTTCTTGGTTTCGCGTATCGCGGGCCGGATCGGAGAGGAGGGGCAAGTGAGGAGCGATACTCGTCGCAACATCGCCCGACTGATGGAAGCTGTGGGCGAGGAGATCGAGCAGAATCCCGGCGGCGTCAACATTCAGTCCGCAGCTGCACGAGCCGGAATCAGTACTGCTACGGCTTATCGCTATTTCTCCTCCGTCGATGAGCTCGTAGCGGCGTATGTGATCCGGATCTTTGACGAGCTGCGTTCGTTCTCGCATGATTGCCCCCTCTCCGGCGTAGAGCTCTTCGACGCTGTACTCGCCCGATGGATAGACCTCGTCCTCAAGCACGGCAAGGTCATGGTGCAGTTGCGCTCTCGAACCGGATATCTTGAGCGATGGGACGCAGGCGAGGCCGTGATACAGCGTTCGCGCGAGATCTGGGAGCGCCCGGTCGCAGCGTTGCTTCAGCAAATCGAGCAGCCGGAGTCGATGCTCCGTCAGGCGCTCTTCCTGGCCAATGTGCTGACGGACCCCCGTGAAATCATCGATTTGCACCAAACGGAGCACCTGGGAGCTGCCCGCATCGCTGAGCACCTCGGCGATGCTGTTGCCGGCGCGATAACCGGGTGGGCAGAGAACACGCTGTCGCGCGCCTATAGCCGCTCGATCAACGCCTCCTGAACGCGAAGGGGACCGGCCAGCGCCGGCTCCCCTTTGTAGTTCGAATCGTCAGTTCAATGGACATCGGACGCACGACCGCGCGCGTCTGGCGCCGCAGCGAAGGCGAAACCACGTTTCGAGTCGGCTGGAGCTGGCGAGCATTTGCTGGCGATCATGACCGGTTGGTGTTAGCTGCAACGGTCACTGAGCCGCATGCCGCAGACCGCGCAGATCACAAGGCGACCTGTCCCCGGTTTGCCGCGTGCATCTGCTGCTCGAATTCGACGACTCGCTCCAGCTCAGATAAGACACGTTCGGCATCATCGCGCGGTACGCAGACTATGCCATCCCCGTCTCCGACGACGATGTCCCCAGGATGGATCACCACACCGCCGATGGCGACGGCCTTGCCCACGGTTCCGGGACCGTTCTTCCACGGCCCAGCAGGTGTGACGGCGCGCGCCCAGACAGGGAATCCCTGGGATTCGATGTCGGCGGCATCTCGAACGGCGCCGTCCACGATCGCCCCCGTGGCTCCCTTCGCGGCGAACATCTGCGAGAGGACATCCCCCATGACGGCTCGCCCGGTGTATCCGAAGCCGTTGATGACGATCACATCGCCCGGGCGAATCTGAGTCACGGCTTCGATCACGGCGAGGTCGTCGCCGGCGGTCACGAGGACCGGTAAGGCGGTTCCTGCTGCTTTCGCGCCCGACCAAATGGGCTTGATCCCGCCGTCGGGCATGCCGAGCCGTCCAATGGCATCGCCGATATTGGCTGTCGAGTGGGACGCAAACGCCTCGATCACCTTGGCGTCTGGTCGGTCCCAGCCTCCGTTGACGTGGACGTTTTCGGCGCCCCCCTCTGCTGCATAGTTCTGGATCAGGTTCTCTGTCATGCGTGGTCACCTTCCATGGCGATAACGATCTAGGTTTTGTCCGTTGGATCCGAACGGGACGTGGTGCACTCAAGCTTTTCGCCGGTCAGTCGCCGTCCAGCCCTTGGACAACGCACACAAACCGGCGGAGCCCTTCCTCCAGCGACTCATCGTCGGTCGCGAATGACAGGCGCACGTGTCCCTCGCCCGAGACGCCGAACTCTGAGCCGGCCCGCACGAGCACACCGCCCTCCGCGAAGCGGGCTGTCAGTTGCTCAGAGTTGAGCCCCGAGCGGATTCGGGGGAAGGCGTAAAAGGCTCCCTCCGGGCGGGCAACACTGAGACCGTTGACGCCATCCAGGTACTTCAGCACGAGGTCACGGCGACGCTGGTACCCGAGCGCGAGAGCGCGAAGCTCCCTATCCGGAATGCGGAGCGCTTCGATCGCCGCATCCTGGATG
>NZ_JBNDHX010000182.1:0-2872 GCF_056755275.1 Leifsonia sp. HAY1-4F | reverse complement strand
ACAATCTCATCCAGATCACCTGTTGGACAACTGACTCGCCGCAGCGGAGAGTTGCCGATATGGACTACACACGCACCATCGGCACCATGCAGGTCTCGGCGATCGGCCTCGGCGGAATGCCCATGTCGATCGAGGGCCGGCCCGACCGCGAGCGCTCGATCAGGACCATCCACGCGGCGCTCGACGAGGGCGTCACGTTCATCGACACCGCGGACTCGTACCACCTGCACGCGGACGATGTCGGCCACAACGAGGAGCTCATCGCGGAGGCGCTGCGGACCTGGGGCGGCGACACCTCATCCGTTCTCGTGGCCACGAAAGGCGGCCACCTGCGCCCGGGCGACGGCTCCTGGACGCAGAACGGACAGCCGGAGTACCTCAAGGAGGCCGCCGTGGCCTCCCTGCGCCGGCTCGGCGGGGACGCGATCGGGCTGTACCAGTTCCACCGTCCCGACCCCCGGGTGCCGTTCGCGGAGTCGGTCGGCGCGGTCCGCGATCTGCTCGATGACGGCGTCATCCGGATGGCCGGGATCTCGAACGCGAACCCGCAGCAGATCCGGGAGGCCCAGGACATCCTCGGCGGACGACTTGCCTCGGTTCAGAACGAGTTCTCGCCCGCCTTCCGTTCGAGTGAGCCGGAGCTGCGGCTGGCCGACGAGCTCGGCATCGCCTTCCTCCCCTGGAGCCCGCTCGGCGGCATCTCGTCGGCGCGCACGCTCGGCAGTCGCTTCGAGCCGTTCCAGGAGGTCGCAGCTGCGCGCGGGATCAGCCCCCAGGTCGTCGCGCTCGCCTGGCACCTCGCACAGAGCCCGAAGGTCATCCCGATCCCCGGATCGTCGCGCCCCGAGACCATCCGCGACTCGGTGACCGCCGTGGAGGTGGAGCTCACCCCCGAGGAGCTCACGCGACTGAACGCGGCCTGACCCCGACCGCGCGAACGCCCGGGTCCGTCAGGCCGGGTCGAGCTGCGTGAGGAACGCGGCGGCGGCGGGGCTCGGCTGGTCGGCGACCGCGACGGCCACGGTCCACGCCGGAGCGCCCTGCAGGCGGACAGCCCGCAGGGCGTCCGGCCGCTTCAAGGCGAAGCTGGCGGGAACGACGGCGACGCCGAGGTTGTAGCCGACCAGGTCGAGGAGCGGGTGCACGTCGTTCACCTCCATCGCGGCGCGGTAGTCGAACCCGGCCGCCGCGAAGGCGCGACGGGTGAGCGCTTGAGCTCCCCATCCCTCCTGGAATCCCACCAGCGGCTCGGTGCGCAGGTCGTCGAGCGGGATACTGTCCTCCGCCGCGAAGCGGTGCTCCGGGTGGCAGAGCACGAGCATGTCCTGCGTGCTCAGCCGGCGGAGGCGCACACCCGCGTGCGTGTGCCCGGTGTCGACCACCAGGGCGACGTCGGCGCGACCCCCGGCGACGTCATCCACCAGCTCCTCCGAGCCGGAGTAGCGCAGGCGCACCTCGACTCCGGGATTGGCGGTACGGAAGGCGGCCAGCTCGGCGGGCAGGTCGACGGAGCCGAGGCACGGCTCCGCGCCGATCGTCAGCCGGCCCCGCACCAGGCCGCGGACGGCGGCGACCGCATCCCGGGCGGCAGCCGCGCTGGCGAGCGTGCGGACCGAGTCGGCGAGCAGGGCCTGCCCTGCGGCCGTCAGCTCCACCCTCCGCGTGCTTCGGACGAACAGGGAGGTGCCCAGTTCGAGCTCGAGAGAGCGGATGGAGGCGGACAGCCCCGACTGCGAGATGCGGAGCAACTCCGCCGCGCGCGTGAAGTGCCGCTCCTCGGCGACGGTGACGAAGTGCTCCAGCTGACGCAGTTCCATTCAGCGATCGTACTGCTCAATCGGGACGTACCCACAACTCATCTGGATGCCGAGAGAAGTGCCAGGCCGGGAACACCGAGCGCTACTTCGACGCACCGCGGAAGAAGATCGACCAGGTCCACCATCGGCTGCAGTTTGAGATGGCGTCGATCACCGGGTTCGGGTACGAGACGTACTTCCTCACCGTCGCCGACGTGGCCACGTTGTTCCGGGAGATGGGGATGCGGCATCAGGCCCGGGGATCCGGCGTCGCGTCGCTGGTGAACTACCTGCTGCGGGTGGGGATGCCTGCAGTTCCTTGGAGAAGTATCCGGAGCGTGCCACTCTGGCCGTCAGCTCCACGTGCTCGCGGATAGCCTCCTGCGTCATCGGTCGCCGCTCGACCAGAGCGGTGTAGTAGATCGGGGCGAGGAGCTGAAGATGCAGGAGGCCGGAGTCAGTGTCTTCGCTCAGCTCGCCTCGAGCAATCGCGTGTTCCACGGCCGCTTGAACAGCCGCGAGGCGTTGCGCCCGCCAGCGGCTGAAGGCAACCTGCAATTCGTCCGCATCGAACTCACCGGCGATGTACGCGCGCAGGATCGAGGATCCTGGATTGGTGGTGATGGTGGTGCTGATCGCGGTCGCGACGTGCATAAGAGCCGATTCGATCGATGACGACGGGTCCGGGATGGCAACCAACTCGCCGCCGACGGCTACCACGGCGTCAAGCACGAGCCGCTCCTTGGTCGACCACCGTCGGTACAAAGTGGATCGCGCAACCCCCGCACGTGAAGCGATGGAGTCGATGGTGACTGCCGCGTAAGGTCCGGCCGCTAGCTCAGCAAGAGTCGCCTGATATACGGCTTCGGCGACACGAGCCGCTCGACCCCCCGGACGAATCATCACCTTGTCTGCCATGCCGCCACAGTACTTCTAACGATCACTGCGCGTGCCCGTTCGCGGCTGAGGAGCATCTTTTAGCCACCACAATCGCTACACGGTGTAGCATTAGAGGCAGTGAAGCAAGGCACTCGCGCATCAAGCGAAGGAGGCGACATGGCATCCTCAAACCCTCG
>NZ_JBNDHX010000181.1:0-2977 GCF_056755275.1 Leifsonia sp. HAY1-4F | reverse complement strand
GGTCTTCGAGGATCACCGGGATCTTGGCGTCCTTCGCCTCCTTGAGGACATCGTCCCAACCGGTGGTGACGACGGCGGCGATCACGATCGCGTCCACTCCCTGGTTGATGAAGCTGTGCACTGCGGCGATCTGGTTCTCCGGCTTGTTGTCAGCCGCGTTGAAGATCAGCTTGAAGCCGTTCTTCGCCGAGAACGCCTCTTTCATCGACTGGGTGTTGGCCGCTCGCCAGCCGCTCTCGGATCCGGTCTGCGCGAAGCCGACGGTGATGACTTTGTGGCCATCGCCTCCGCCCGCTGCGCCTGCTCCGCCTGCCGAGCATCCCGTCAATGCGACGGCCATCAGCCCCAGGGCAGCTACGGCGCCCATAAGTTTCTTCATGCCAAACCTCCTCGTTCGGGTGCCGGACCTCGCCGGCTCGTCGTAATGTTAGCCTTCACATTGCGTTCAAGAGCAACCTTTGGACGGTAACGATTAGGTAACGCGGTGGGGGTGACGGGCAGGATCTATCAGGGTCGGGGTTCCCCAGAAGCGCGGAAGTGCCCATTTTGTGAGGGATAACATTCTGACGATGTCGTGTTGCTGGCCGGTGGTGACAGGCGCATCCCGCGTCGCAGCCGGTACGGGCGCGGTACTCTGTCGCGGGCGCAGCTGAGGCAGAGCCGCGGGGGTAGCGTTGCTCCTCGGGATGCTGGAGTGAGCGCGTCGATGTGCTCGAAGGGGAGGACCGATGCCGATTCGTCGTCAGGCTGAACAGATGCGAGACCTGTACGCGAACGAGATCGCGGCAGCGGTCTCCGAAGGCCGGGAGCCGTCGGCGCTGCAGATCGCCTCCTGGATCCGCTACCACGAGGCCGCGCTCGCTGCGGATCCTCGCGCGGTCCTGATCCAGTCCAACGGCGAGGGCGAGGCCGAGCCCGCCTAGCTCCCACCCGCGCCACTGCGAGTGCGTGCCTGTGGAACGTGTGCGGCGGGGCGAGCGACCGCAATCGTTACAAACCGCAGCAGACAGGCGCCGTTCGCTCAGCGGCCGTCTTTCCGGATCCAGCGGAAGGTGAGGCGGGAGGCGACGAGGCACGCGATCAGCCAGATCAGCAGCACGATCGCGATCCAGCCGAGCTGCCAGCTGCCGCTCGGCTCGGCCGACTCGAAGTTCGCGGGCAGGAACACGCTGCGCATGCCCTGCGCGATCCACTTGAGCGGGAAGATGCCGGCGATGTTCTGCAGCCAAACCGGCAGCAGGCTGAACCGCAGGTACACGCCCGAGATGAACTGCAGCACCAGGACGATCGGGATGATGACCGCTGTCGCGCTCTTCCCGGTGCGCGGCACCGCGGACAACGCGATCCCGAGCACCGCCGACGTCACGATCCCGAGGGCGTAGATCCACGCGAACCGCAGCCACAGCTCCGGGTCGGTCGGCAGCGCGACGCCGAACGCGAAATGCGCCATCAGCAGCAGGAGCAGGATCTGCAGGATGCTCGTCGCGATGACCTGCCCCATCTTGCCGAGGAAGTAGGACACGACCGGGAGGGGTGTGCCGCCCAGCCGCTTGAGCGTTCCGTCGCTCTTCTCCACGGCGATGTCGACCGCGAGGTTCTGCACGCCGCTGAGGAGGATACCGGCCGCGATCATCCCCGGCAGGTAGTAGGCGGCCTGGGTGATCCCGCCGCTGCCGTCGGGTGCGGCTCCCACGTTGCCCAGTCCCTGGAACGCGACTGAGAAGATGCCGAGCATCACAACGGGGAACAGGAACGTGAAGAAGATCGTGTCCGACTGACGGAAGTAGATTAGGACCTCGTAGCGGATGCGGGACCATCCCAGCGCGACGGCGCTCATGCCGCCGCCTCCGTGGCTCCGGTCGCCGGGTCGTCGCCGGCCGTCCCGGGCGCCGACCCGCGAGCCGAGCCGGCGCGTTCGTCGGCCTCGCGCACCAGTCCGAGGTAGATGTCCTCCAGGCTCGGGCGGACCACCTCCAGGTCGCGCAGCTCCCCTCCGGCCTCCGCAGCGAGCCGAGTCACCACGGCGGCGGGAGTCTGCGTTCGCTCCTCGCGCAGGGCTCCGGCCGCGTCGCGCCAGCGCACGATCGGCACGCGCGCCGACGCGCCGCCGATCTCGTCCACCGCACCGATGTCGACCAGCGACCCGTGCGCGATCACGGCCACGCGGTCGCTGAGCTGCGCCGCCTCGTCGAGGTAGTGGGTGGTTAGCAGGATGGTCGTCCCCTCGCGTTTGAGCGATCGGACCAGTTCCCAGAACTGCCGCCGGGCCTCCGGGTCGAACCCGGTCGTCGGCTCGTCGAGGAAGAGCAGCTCGGGCCTCCCCACCATCCCGAGCGCCACATCCACCCGCCGCCGCTGGCCGCCCGACAGGTTGCGGATGCGCGTCTTCGCCTTGTCCTCCAAGCCGACCGCGGCGATGACCTCGTCGACGTCCCTGCCCTGCGGGTAGTAGCGCGCGAACTGAGCCAGCTGCTCCCGGACGGTCACATCCGCGGCCTCCGAGCCGGACTGGAGGACGATGCCGAGCCTCGCCTTCCATGCCGTGCCGCCGGTGCCCGGGTCGACGCCCAGCACCGAGGCCTCGCCGGCCGACCGATCCCGGTAGCCCTCGAGGATCTCGATCGTCGTGCTCTTGCCGGCGCCGTTCGGGCCGAGCAGCGCGAACGTCTCGCCCTCGGCGATCTCGAAATCGATGCCGCGGACGGCCTCGAACGCCCCGTAGGACTTGCGGAGACCGCGCACCACCACGGCCGCAGAAGTTGACATACGCACATCATCCCGCACCGGCCATCCGGCGACGCGTTCAGCGTGTGCTGTCGGCGAGCAAGATCATCAAGTCCGTTGCGTCGTCGGTGGCGAAGAGCTTGTCCAAAGCCAGATTCTGCTCGTGCAACCGCGTGTACGGGATACTGATCGCATCGAACCCGTTGGACATCAGCTCACCGGATGCCATCAATTTGGCAGTGCGCTTGTTTCC
>NZ_JBNDHX010000180.1:0-3033 GCF_056755275.1 Leifsonia sp. HAY1-4F | reverse complement strand
GTGCCAGGCTGCCCAGCGACTGCTCCAGTTGATAGTGCATCCGCTGCAGCTGCGCGGGATCCGCCTGCGCGGCCTCGGAGCTGAGGTCGACGTGCGCCACCCCTCCGGACGTCGTCACGGACGGCACGGCCAGCTGCGTCCCTTTGGGGAAGGCCGTCGTGACGGCCCCGTTCAGCCAGGGAGCGGGCCCGGCGAGCAGCGAGCTCGCCACCCGGGTCGCGGCCGAGGCGACGCGGGCCGGGAACCAGCGTGCGTCCGGCACCAGGTAGCCGTATCCGGCGCTGAAGAAGTACAGCGTCTGCTGGGTGTAGACCGCACGGAAGGTCGGATCGTCGATGACCACGCCGTCGGGGGCGACCGAGATGCGCCACTCCCCGTTCTCCTTCACCAGCTGGTAGTTCAGGCCGACCGGCGCGGTGCTCGCCACCGGATGGTAGGCGCCGATGGAGTCGAGGTTCGCGACGGGCGTCACGTCCACCTGCCAGAGCGACCCGTGGTCCTGATAGCTGCGGTTGCGTCCGTCGTCGACGGTCACCGACTCGTCGGGGTTCCAGCTGGCTGCCATGGCATGGGTCAGGTACTCGCGAGCGATCTGGAAGTTGTTCTTGGGGCTGGATGCGGCGTCGATGAAGCCCTGCACGATCCGCTGCTGCGTCGCGCCCTTCTCCGGCCGCGAGGGATTGAAGTCGAGGTCGAGCGGGTCGTTGACCTGGGCGACGGGTCCTCCCTGGCGCACCGGGCCGGAGTCCGGGATGCTGGCGCACGCGGCGAGCGCGACCAGCGCAAGACCGGCCAGGGCGGCCAGCACCGCCCGGGTGCCCGCCGACCTCCTGCCCGGCGCGCTGCGCGATCCTCTCAGGCCGATCATGCGTGCGCCTCGCTCCCGGTGGCGGCGTCGCTGCCCTGCGCAACGCCGGCGCTGTCCTCCGCCGGCGCAAGCGGGAGCGGGGATGCCGTGATCTCGCGCCCCGACACGCGCGGAAGTGTCAGGCGGAAGCAGGATCCCGCGCCGGGCGACGACCAGACCTGCAGCCAGCCGGAGTGCAGGGTCGCGTCCTCCAGCGAGATGGCGAGCCCGAGTCCCGTGCCGCCGAGCGTCCGCTTGCGCGACGGGTCGGCCCTCCAGAACCGGTCGAAGACGTGACCGGTGTCCTGAGCGCTCATCCCGATCCCGAAGTCCCGCACGGTCAGGGCGACCGCGCTCTCGTTGCTGTCGACGGTGACGACCACGGGCCGCCCCTCGCCGTGCTCGATGGCGTTGCCGAGAAGGTTGCGGACGACACGGCGGATGCGGCGCGGGTCCATGGGCACGTCGAAATAGCCGCCGGGCGCGTCGAGGACGAGCTCCGAGCCGTTCTGCTCGGCGACCGTCCGCAGCTCGTCCACGCACTCCTCGGCGAGACGGACGAGATTCGTGGGCTCCGCGTCGAGCACCACGGAGCCGGCGTCGTAGCGGCTGATCTCGAGCAGGTCGGAGAGCAGGCGGTCGAAGCGCTCGATCTGGGTGTGCAGCAGCTCGGCGGTGCGCGCGGTGGCCGGCGGGAACCCCTCGCGCTGGTCGTAGATGACGTCGCCCGCCAGGCGGATCGTGGTCAAGGGGGTCCGCAGCTCGTGCGAGACGTCCGAGACGAAGCGCTGCTGCAGTTGCGACAGGGTCGCGAGCTGGTTGATCTGGCTCTGCAGGCTGTCGGCCATCCCGTTGAAGGAGCGCGCCAGCGAGGCGAACACGTCCTCGCCCCGCTCCGGGATGCGCACCGCCAGATCGCCGGCGGCCAGTCGCTCACTGGTGCTCGCGGCCACACGGATGGGCTCGACGACGAACCGGACGATGACCCAGGTGATCGCACCGATCAGGAGGACGAGCGCCAGGCCGGCGACGAGCAGCGTGTTCTGCACGAAGAGCAGGGTGTTCTCGGAGTCGCGCAGGTTGTAGCCGATGTACAGCTCGTACTTGCCGTAGGACGGCAACGTCAGCTGGGAGCCGACGACGATTCCGGGATCGGTTCCTCCGCCCGCCGGAAGCGCGACCGACTGGTAGTACTGCTTCATCCCTCCGTTCTGCACCTTCCCGCGGAGATCGGGCGAGATGACGGAGTTCATCGCGGGGCTGCCGCGGTCCGGAGGGGCGAGGACGCCGGTGTCCTGCCCCGGGACGCGGTAGGCGGCGACCAGACGGCTGGAGGTGGATGCCTGCACGCTCTGCAGGACCGTGTTGAGCAGGTTCTTGCCCGCGTCGCCGGAGGAGACGTCCGAGGCGTTCAGCGTCGACTGCGCCGTGGTCGTCGCGCGGCTGGAGTCGCGCAGTGCCTGGTCGAGGCGCGACTGGTAGAGGTCGTTGCTGATGCTGAGCGCCATGTAGATGCCGGTGACGAGGATGGCGGCACCCGTGAGCAGGAGGGTGATGGCAACGGTGCGGATCTGAAGCGACGTGCGCCACAGATATGCGAGGCGGGACGGCACCCGCCGCCACGCATCCCGCGTCGGCCACCGGAAGCGCATGCGACTCTCCGGGAGCTCACGCGGCGGCGCCGGCGCGGTAGCCGACCCCGCGCACGGTCATGACGATCTTAGGATTGTCCGGGTCCTGCTCCACCTTGGCGCGCAGCCGCTGGACGTGCACGTTCACCAGGCGCGTGTCCGCCTTGTAGTGGTAGCCCCAGACCTGCTCCAGCAGCATCTCCCGGGTGAAGACCTGTTGAGGCTTGGACGCGAGCGCCAGCAGGAGGTCGAACTCCAGCGGGGTCAGCGCGATGCGGGCGTCGCCGCGGCGCACCTCGTGGCCCGCCACGTCGACGATGAGGTCGCCGACGGTGAGCTCGTCGGAGGGCGGGCTCGCCGGGGCCGGACGCAGCCGGGTGCGGATGCGGGCGACCAGCTCCTTCGGGTTGAACGGCTTGACCATGTAGTCGTCCGCGCCCGATTCCAGGCCCTTGACCACGTCGGCGGTGTCCGACTTCGCGGTCAGCATTATGATCGGCGTGCCGGATTCGGCCCGGATACGGTCGCAGACCTCGATCCCGTCCAGGCCCGGGA
>NZ_JBNDHX010000179.1:0-3025 GCF_056755275.1 Leifsonia sp. HAY1-4F | reverse complement strand
TCCGTCGTCGGCAGCGTCAGATGTGTATAAGAGACAGGCAGAGGGCGGGCTCAGGCGGAGGCGCGGAGGGTACGTGCGATGAGGGGGACGCCGGGGCGGTAGGCGAGGTGGATGTGGCTGGGCGCGGCGAGCACGGCGAGGTCGGCCCGTGCGCCCGGCCGGAGGTGACCGACGTCGTCGCGGCGCAGGGCAGCCGCGCCGCCGAGGGTCGCGGCGCGCAGCGCCTCGCCGGGCGTCAGTCCCATGTCCCGCACCGCCAGTGCGATGCAGAACGGCATCGACGAGGTGAACGACGACCCGGGGTTGCAGTCGCTCGCGAGTGCGATCGCGGCGCCCGCATCCAGCAGCCGCCGGCCGGAGGGGTAGGGATGCCGCGTCGAGAACTCCACGCCGGGCAGCAGCGTCGCGACCGTCCGGGATGCCGCCAGCAGCTCGACGTCGTCGTCGCTCAGGTAGGTGCAATGGTCGACGCTCGCCGCATCCAGTTCCACCGCGAGAGCCACGCCGTCCCCGGGACCGAGCTGTGCGGCATGCAGCCGCACACCCAATCCACGGGCAGCGCCGGCGGTGAGGATGCGCCGCGACTGCTCCACGGTGAAGGCGCCGCTCTCGCAGAACGCGTCGATCCACCGGGCGTACGGCGCGCACGCGTCGACCATCGGGCCCATGACTAGCTCGACGTACGCTTCCGGATCCTCCGCGTACTCCGCGGGGACAACATGCGCACCGAGGAATGTGGTCTCGTCGGTGACCTCGCGCGCGAGCCGGAGCAGTCGCTCCTCGTCGGCGACACTCAGGCCGTAGCCGCTCTTGACCTCGAACGTCGTCGTGCCCTGGGAGTGGAGCTCGCCGACCAGGTGTGCCAGCCGGCGCCGCAATTCCTGGTCCGTCGCGGTCCGCGTCGCCGCGACCGTCGACCGTATGCCGCCTGCCGTATACGGCCGTCCGGCCATCCGCGCCTCGAACTCGCCCGCACGGTCGCCACCGAACACGAGGTGGGTGTGCGAGTCGACGAACCCGGGGATGACAGCGGCGCCGGCCACCTCGATGACCTCGTCCGCGTCGGAGCGCGGGGAGGCGGATGCGGCCCCGGTCCAGACGACCCGCCCCTCCACCGAGAGCACCGCGGCGTCGTTCACGATGCCGAGCGGCCCGGGATGCGCGGGATCGAAGGTGACGAGCTCGCCGATCCCGGTGACCAGCGTCGCGGTCATCGCCGTGCGGCTGCCTGCTCGCGCATCGGGATGCGCAGCCCGCGCTCCTGCGCGACCTCGGCCGCCCGCTCGTAGCCGGCATCCACGTGGCGCATCACGCCCGTCCCCGGGTCGTTGATCAGCACGCGCTCGATCTTCTCGGCGGCCAAGGCCGTTCCGTCCGCGACGACGACCTGGCCGGCGTGGATGCTGCGCCCGATCCCGACGCCGCCGCCGTGATGCAGCGACACCCAGGTCGCGCCGGATGCGGTGTTCAGGAGCGCGTTGAGCAGCGGCCAGTCCGCGATCGCATCCGAGCCGTCGGCCATCGACTCCGTCTCGCGGTAGGGCGAGGCGACCGATCCCGAGTCGAGGTGGTCGCGGCCGATCACGATGGGCGCGGAGAGCTCGCCCGATGCGACCATCTCGTTGAAGCGCAGGCCCGCGAGGTGCCGCTCCTTGTATCCCAGCCAGCAGATCCGCGCGGGAAGCCCTTCGAAGTGCACCTTCTCGCCGGCCTGCGTGATCCACCGGCGCAGGTGCTCGTCCTCGGGGAAGAGCTCGAGTACCGCGCGGTCGGTCGCTGCGATGTCGGCGGGATCGCCGGACAGTGCGACCCAGCGGAAGGGCCCCTTGCCTTCCGCGAAGAGCGGCCGGATGTAGGCGGGGACGAATCCGGGGAAGTCGAACGCGCGGTCGTAGCCGCCGAGCTGCGCCTCCGTGCGGATGGAGTTGCCGTAGTCGAACACCTCGGCGCCCGCGTCCTGGAAGCCGACCATCGCCTCCACCTGCGCGGCCATGGAGCGGCGGGCGTCGTCGGTGAAGCGCTCCGGGTCCGCCGCAGCGCGATCGCGCCATTCGGCGACCGTGTAGCCCACCGGGAGGTAGCTGAGCGGGTCGTGGGCGCTGGTCTGGTCGGTGACGATATCGATCGGGACGCCGCGGCGCAGGAGCTCGGGAAAGACCTCCGCCGCGTTGCCGACCACGCCGACGGAGAGCGCTCGGCGCTGTTCCTTCGCGGCCAGCGCCTGGTCGACGGCGTCGTCCAGATCGCGGGCGAGGACGTCGAGGTAGCCGTGGTGGAGCCGGCGCTGCAGCCGAGTGGCGTCCACATCCACGATGAGGACCGCGCCGCCGTTGAGGGTGACGGCGAGCGGCTGCGCTCCGCCCATCCCGCCGCAGCCGCCGGTGAGGGTCAGGGTGCCGGCGAGCGAGCCGCCGAACCGTTTGCGGGCGACAGCGCCGAACGTCTCGTACGTCCCCTGC
This sequence comes from Leifsonia sp. HAY1-4F, assembly GCF_056755275.1. Classification (NCBI taxonomy): domain Bacteria; kingdom Bacillati; phylum Actinomycetota; class Actinomycetes; order Micrococcales; family Microbacteriaceae; genus Leifsonia; species Leifsonia sp. HAY1-4F. The sequence continues at coordinate 566 of NZ_JBNDHX010000179.1, read as the reverse complement.
AGGATGCCCTGCGAGCCGATGTAGATCCAGGAGCCGGCGGTCATCTGGCCGTACATCGTGAGGCCCAGGGCCTCCAGCCGCCGGAACTCGGGCCACGTCGCCCAGTCGCCGACGAGGTTGGAGTTGGCGATGAGCACCCGCGGCGCCCACTCGTGCGTGCGGAACACGCCGACGGGCTTGCCGGACTGCACCAGCAGCGTCTCGTCCGCCTCCAGATCGCGGAGCGTCGCCACGATCGCGTCGTAGGCCTCCCAGCTGCGGGCCGCGCGGCCCGTCCCTCCGTAGACGACGAGGTCGTCGGGTCGCTCGGCGACCTCGGGGTCGAGGTTGTTCATGAGCATCCGCAGCGGCGCCTCGGTCTGCCAGCTCTTCGCGCTGAGCTCCGTGCCGCGCGCCGCGCGAACGGGTCGTGCTCCGTCCATGGTTCTCGTTCCTTTCGTACCCCCATCGAGTACACGAAGACTGACGTTTTTCGGGGGTTTTTCGTGCAGTCTGTGCGGACTCGATGGTGGGCGGTGGGGTGCAGGGGCTGTCTCTTATACACATCTGACGCTGCCGACGACGGA
>NZ_JBNDHX010000178.1:0-3111 GCF_056755275.1 Leifsonia sp. HAY1-4F | reverse complement strand
GCGCCTGCACTGAGCGCTTCGATCTCGGCCGGACCGGCGTTGAACTGCTTGGTCTGCAGCTCCGTCTCACCCAGAGCCTTCTGCAGCAGCCCGTCGTGGATGCCGGCCAGCGCGGGCCCGTGCGTGACGTTGTCGAAGTAGCCGACCCGGATCGCCGTCGCCGGGGTGGGGGCGGCGCCCTCCGCCGAGGCCGCGCAGCCGGTGAGCATGGCAGTGGTCGCCGCGAGCGCGAGGACGGCGGCGGAGCGGAGCGGTGTTCGCACGAGCGGGCCCTTCTTCACGAGACGATGCCGGCGGCGAGCGTCGCGCCGGACTGCGGGTCGATGAGCAGGAAGGCACCGGTGTGCCGGTTGGCCGCGTACGGCTCGACCGGCAGCGCCTCGGCGAGTTGGAGCGTGACGTGTCCGATGTCGTTGACCTCGAGCGCGTCGGCCGGGACGACCTGCAGCGTCGTGAGGTCGCGGCGGCCGGCGATCGCGGTCAGCCGCGCCTGGACGGTGGCCGTACCCCATTTCAGCAGCAGCCGGGCGCCCGGCAGCCCGCGGGAGGCGTCCAGCCAGAACACCTCCGCCGTCAGGGTCGCGCGCGGCTCGGGGAGGGTTCCGGCGGTGCCGATCAGCGCACCGCGAGCCAGGTCGAGATCGTCGGCGAGGCTGACCGCGGCGGACTGCGGTGCGGCAGCGACCTCCACACTGCGGCCCGCGACGTCGATCCGGGTCACGACCGAGGTCGCGCCTCCCGGATGCACGCTCACCCGGTCCCCCACGGCGACGGTTCCGGAGGCGATCCGGCCGGCGGCCGAGCGGTAGTCCCGGTAGTCGGCCGCGTCCAGCCCGGGAGCCAGCGCTCCCTGGGGACGCAGCACCAGCTGCACGGGCAGCCGCAGCTCGGCGAGGGCTTCGACCTGGTCGCCGGTCGGAAGGGACTCCAGCAGTTCCAGCAGCGCGGGACCCTGGTACCAGGGCGTGCGTGGCGAACGCTCTGCGACGTTGTCGCCGTCGACCGCGCACACCGGGACGACGTGGAGGTCGCGGATGCCGAGCTCCCCGGTCACCGCGACCAGTTCCTCCGTCACCTCGCCCACGCGGCCGGCGTCGAAGCCGATCAGGTCGATCTTGTTGATCGCGACGATCACGTGCGGCACGCGCAGCAGGCTGATCACGGCGAGGTGGCGGCGGGTCTGCTCCAGCACGCCGTTGCGGGCGTCCACCAGCAGCACCACCGCGTCGGCGGTGGTCGCCCCGGTGACCATGTTGCGGGTGTACTGCACATGCCCGGGGCAGTCCGCGAGGATGAACGAGCGGGCATCGGTGGCGAAGTAGCGGTAGGCGACATCGATCGTGATGCCCTGCTCCCGCTCGGCGCGGAGCCCGTCGGTGAGCAGGGCGAGGTCGAGGCCGCCGGCCTCTCCCCCGAAGCCGCGCTCCCGGGACGTGCGCTCGACCGCATCCAGATGGTCGGCGAGGATCGCCTTGGAGTCGTGCAGCAGCCGGCCGACCAGGGTCGACTTGCCGTCGTCCACCGATCCTGCGGTCGCGAAGCGGAACAGCGTGCCGCGAGTCGAGGCGCCCTCGCCAGGCGCTGCCGCGCGGGTGTCGTCGTCGAGTTGGAGCGTCATCAGAAGTATCCCTGCCGTTTCCGGTCTTCCATCGCGGCCTCGGAGATGCGGTCGTCGGCGCGGGTCGCGCCGCGTTCGCTGAGCGTGGAGGCCGCGACCTCGCGCACGACGGCGGCCGCGTCGCGGGCGTCGGACTCGACGGCTCCCGTGCAGCTCATGTCGCCGACGGTGCGGTAGCGCACCAGCCGCTTCTCGACGGTCTCGCCGCGATCGGCCGGGGAGACCGGTCCGATCGCACGCCACATCCCGTCGCGGGCGAACACGTCGCGTTCGTGGGCGTAGTACAGCGGCGGCAGCTCGATCTGCTCGCGCTCGATGTAGCGCCAGATGTCGAGCTCGGTCCAGTTGCTGATCGGGAACGCGCGCACGTGCTGGCCGGGCGTGTGCCGTCCGTTGTACAGGCTCCACAGCTCGGGCCGCTGGTTGCGCGGGTCCCATTGCCCGAAGCCGTCGCGCAGCGAGAGGATGCGCTCCTTCGCCCGGGCCTTGTCCTCGTCGCGGCGAGCGCCGCCGAACACGGCGTCATGCCGTCCGGCCTCGATCGCATCCAGCAGCGGAACCGTCTGCAGCGGGTTGCGGGTGCCGTCGGCGCGTTCGCTCAGCCGGCCGTCGTCGATGTAGTCCTGCACCCGCGCCACGGCCAGGGGGATCCCGAACCGCTCGGCGGTCGCGTCGCGGAAGTCGAGGACCTCCGGGAAGTTGTGCCCGGTGTCCACGTGCAGCAGGGAGAACGGGATGCGCGCCGGCCAGAACGCCTTCGCGGCCAGGTGGAGGACGACCACGGAGTCCTTGCCGCCGGAGAACAGCAGGACGGGCCGCTCGAACTCGGCGACGACCTCGCGGATGATGTGGATGGACTCGCTCTCCAGCTGGTCGATGAGCGTCAGCGAGGGCGGGGCGGTCAATGTGCCGGTCATTCGTGGAGCCCGCATTCGGTCTTGGCGAGGCCGGCCCAGCGGCCGGAGCGCGGGTCCTCCCCCTCGGCGACCGGCTTGGTGCACGGTTCACAGCCGATCGAGGGATACCCCGCCGTCAGGAGCAGGTTCAGCGGCACTGCGTTGGCGGTGGCGTACTCGACGAGCTCGTCGAACGTCCACGCTGCGAGAGGGTTGACCTTCACCAGGCCGTTCTTCTCGTCCCAGCTCACGAAGGGCGTCGCCGTCCGGGTGGGCGCCTCCTCACGGCGCACGCCGGTGAACCAGAGCTCGTATCCGGTCAGTGCACGCTGAAGCGGCTCGACCTTCCGGCGAGCGCAGCACAGGTTGGGGTCGCGTGCGAACAGCTCCGCTCCGAACTCGGCGTCCTGCTCGGCCACCGTCTGCTTCGGCTTCACGTCGACCACGCGCACGTCCAGCGCGCGCTCGACCTCGTCGCGGGTCACGTACGTCTCGATGAAGTGGTAGCCGGTGTCGAGGAACAGCACATCGACGCCGGGCAACGCAGAGGCGACCACGTGCGGGAGCACGGCGTCGGCCATGGAGCAGGCCACGGCC
>NZ_JBNDHX010000177.1:0-3263 GCF_056755275.1 Leifsonia sp. HAY1-4F | reverse complement strand
GATCAGGACTGCGCCGTGCGCGTGCTCTCCAGGAGGTGCGCATTGAGGTAGTCCAGTGCGAGGTCGATGCCGCCGACGACGACGGCGTCGCCGGCGAGTGGTGAGACGACGATCGGTGGAGGGTTGTCGACCAGCGCAGTGGGAAGCAGCTCCTGCGTCATCCGGGAGAGCATCTCGCCAGCGTCGGCGATACCGCCGGAGATGACGACGATCGCGGGATCGAGCAGGGTTGCGAGCAGGCTGATGATGCGGGCGAGTCGCTCGCAGACGGCTCGCACCACTTCGAGCGCGCTCGGGTCCTCGGCTTCCGCTGCGCGGAAGATCTCCGGGGCGGACACCTCTCCGGAAGCGGGATCGAAAGCTGCTCTCAGCCCGGTAGTCGCCCACCCTTCCGACATGGCCTGCTCAGCCAGGAACCGTGCGTGCCAGGCTCCTCCTGTCGATTCCGGGATGGTGTCCGATAGTGCGGAGAGAAGCCGGAGCTCTCCGGCGCTCGCGTGCTCTCCGCGCAGAAGGTGCCCGTCCAGGATGATGCCGGCTCCCAGTCGCTCGCCGGCCAGGAGGACGACGACGTTCCTCACGTGCTGCGCTGCACCCGAGCGGTGCTCACCCAGCGCGGCGAGGTTGGCATCGTTCTCGATCAGCAGCGGCCAGCTGCGAGAGGCGGCCCACCGTTGGGCCGTGTCCGCCACGCGCTGGTAGGCGGGATAGAAGACTTCCACATTGGACGACAGCGATGCGGGAACCCCGACCGAAGCGACGAGGACGTTCCCGGAGTCGACCCCGGCGGCAGCAAGTGCTTCGTCCACGGCCTCGTCGAGAACCCGGATCCGATCGACTTCGGCGGGATCCTCGAGGTGACGCGCAACGCTCGCCGCCGGTCTTCCGCGAAGGTCCGTCACACGCGCCCGGATCGTGTTCACGCCGAGGTCGACGCTCACGATCGCCCCGGCATCGGCAGCGAACTCGAAGTAGCGAGAGGGACGCCCGCGTGACTTCTTCGCGGATGCGTCCGGCGCGCTGGAGCGCTCGACCTCGCGAACCCATCCTCTGCGGGTCAACTCTCCGCACACGATGTGGACGGCGCTGCGGCTGAGGCCCGTCCCGGTCATGATCTGCGTCGTGGACATGACGTTCCCGCCGCGGAGCACGCGCAACACCCTCTCGCCGGTCACGCGGCGGAGCTCTGCGGAGGTCTCGGGTCCAGAGCGTTCCAGGTCCAACAGGCTCTCCTTCCGCAAGAGTTCGCATCAGTTCCGGATGTGCGCGCGCAATTACTAGCCGCCGACTATAAACTCAAGACGACGTCACCTCGAAATAGGGGCTGAGAATGTGACCAGGTTACGTGTACCCCCAACTCTGACATACGGTTGCGGCGGATGAGCGGCGATCGACGTGCGGCTTCTGTTCCGGGGATACCGTTGCCACCCGAGGGGCTCGTGCACCGGAGCCGGCTGACCGCCGTTCTGGATGAACTCGCCCCGGTCACGATCATCAGGTCGCTGCAGGGGACGGGGAAGACCACTCTCGTCTCCGATTGGCTTCGGACGACACGACACAGCGTCACACCCTTGTGGCTTCAGCTCTCCACGGACCTCTCCGATCCTCGCACCTTCGTTTTCGTGCTCGAGAATCTGCTCACGACCGCGGGAATACTCAACGGCCCGCGCCCCACGGACGTTCCCCTCATGATCGAACTCGGGTCGCTGCTTCCCGAACGGTCACACGATTCATGCATCGTCATCGTCCTGGACAATATCGACCCCCTCGTCGACCCGGATCTCCTTCAGGAGCTGGCCTCGTTGCCCCGCCGCTACGCCGACATCCGACTGGTCGCGTGCTCCCAGGGCCCCCACGTCCTCGAGTCGCTCGTCCCAGACGCGAGGGTGATCCAGACGCAGGATCTGCAGTTCACGCTGTCGGAATCGGAGGAGCTCGCTGCCGCTTCGCGAACTCCGGTCGATGCGTCGACCGTGAGGCGATTCCATCACGACGTCGGCGGGTGGGCAGCCCCGCTCTGTCTGCTGATCGGAGCCGCAGGAGCCGGACAGCCGACGGAGGGAGTCGTCGAGAACTGGCTGGATCATTTCGTCATCGCGTCGTCGCGGACCGCGCACACGGTGGAGTCGCTGCTGCTCTTGAGCCTCGCGGAGCGGCTGGACCAGGAGCTGGTGGACGACCTGGCGGCCGCCGATCCGACGATCAGCCGTTTCGCGGTCGACCTCATCGAGCGACCGGGGCTCCTTGAGCGACGGCAGCGCTCCGGCCGAACGGTGTACGAGTTCCCGCCGGTGATCCTGAGACACCTGAGAGCGCGCATGGGCAGAGATCGCGAAAAGGCGCGGTCCTTCCATCGTCGTCTCGCGGAATGGTACGCATCCCGTGCCGACAGCGCCGATGCCGCCTGCTCGTTCTGGCACGCCGTCGCTGCGGAGGACTACGAGTTCGCCCACGACATCTGGGCCGAGAACAGCCCGCGGATGACCATGGCGCATCCGGAACTGTACCGGCGCAGTTTAGAGGCGCTTCCTCCCGCAGTGCTTCACCGGTTCCCGGGCATGCAGGTCGCCTTGGCGGCGACCCGGGCCACGGCGGAGGACACCGATCCGATCGGGCGCGACACCACGTTCCGGGCGATGGCCGCAGCCGCCGAGCGCATCCTGACAAGGGGCTCGGACCTGCCGCTTCCCGACCTGCTCTCCGTCGGCGCCGGGAGGATCATCGGCCTCCGCCGCCACGGAAGCATCGAGCGCGCAACCGCCTACGCCGCAGAGCTCTCCGAGCGCGTGCAGCTACTCCTCAGACGTGTTCCCGTTGTGCCATCAGGCCTCTTCGCCTGGTTCAATCTTCAGCACGCGGTCACAGCGACCGTCGCCGGCGACTATTCCGGCGCCGTCCACCACTACGAAGAGGCATGGACGCATGAGCCGGGAGGTCACCGGACCTACGTCTCGGTCGATGCCGCCGCGAGCCTCGCGATGATCCACGCCCTTCAGGGAGACGGACCTGCGGCAGCGGCGTGGCTCCGCCGGCACGACCGGGTCGCAGCCACTCCGGGCTGGAACGATCGGTTGGCCAGCGCCGGTGCCGATATCGCTGCAGGGATCAGCGCGATCGACCGGTTGGACATGGCCCGCTATCAGCAGGCGGCCTCGCGGCTGTCGGCCGCATCCGACCAGCACGACCTGTGGATCTTCACCCTGTGGCTGCACGCTCAGTACGGGCTCCGTGCGCGTCAGCCGTTGCGGTTCCTCTCCTACATC
>NZ_JBNDHX010000176.1:0-3370 GCF_056755275.1 Leifsonia sp. HAY1-4F | reverse complement strand
TGAGCAGCACCCAGAGGACGGCGTAGGCGATCAGCAGCGCCTGGACCAGGGTGAGGCTGCCGGACTGGGTGAAGAGCGTGTAGATCGCCGAAGGCGAGAGCAGGTAGACGACCAGCGTCGCGATCGCGAGGAGCCAGAGCGTCAGGGTGGCGAGCACGCCGACGCGACCGAGGATGCGGTTGCCGGCGACCACTTGCGCGGAGCCGGGCAGCAGCACGTTCAGCGTGACCAGCCACCAGCCGCGCTTGGTCATCGTGCGGGGGGAGGTGGCGTCGGGATGGCGCAGCGGGGTGGCGATCGTCATGGCGCGGTTCTCACAGTCGGGCGCGCAGGGCCTGGTTCTTCTGCTCCACGCTGGCCTCCAGCTCGGCGGCGAAACGTGCGAGCGCCTGCGTCAGGGCATCGTCGGAGGTGGCGAGGATCTTGACCGCGAGGAGGCCGGCATTGCGCGCGCCGCCGATCGACACGGTGGCGACCGGCACGCCGGCGGGCATCTGCACGATGGCGAGCAGGGAGTCGAGGCCGTCCAGCCGTGCGAGCGGCACGGGGACGCCCACGACGGGCAGCGTGGTGACCGCCGCCAGCATCCCGGGCAGGTGCGCCGCGCCTCCCGCGCCGGCGATGATGACGCGGACTCCGCGGCCGGCCGCTTCCTTCCCGAAGGCGATCATCTTCTCCGGCGTGCGATGGGCCGAGACGACCTCGACCTCGTGCGCGATTCCGAACTCGGTCAGCAGCCGCGAGGCGTCCTCCATGACCGACCAGTCCGAGTCGGAGCCCATGACGACGGAGACGAGCGGCGACGTGTGTGCGGGCATAGCGATCATGCTAGGCGGCGGGTGCCGCGCTGCCGGTCCGCCACGCGGAGCACCCCCAGCTGACCCCTGAACAGGTCACAGGAACTGCCCAGGGCCACCCGGTACCGTCGCCGCCCTATGACGGGTACAGGTGGATGAATGGGACACGACACGAGACACGCCCCGGGCCGGCTGGCTGCCCTCGACGGTCTGCGCGGTATCGCCGCGATGGTCGTCCTCCTCCACCATTCTCTGTATACGAATCCGCAGTTCCCGGGTGCGCCGGGAGGGGGAACGGCGCCGACCGGCTCGGCGATGTGGTGGATCAGCTACACGCCTCTGAAGCTCTTCACGGCCGGTGTCGAGTCGGTCATCGTGTTCTTCGTGCTGTCCGGCCTCGTCGTGACGTTGCCGGTCATCCGCCGCCGCGGGTTCGACTGGGTCGCCTACTTCCCCCGCCGCGCCGTGCGGCTCCTCGTGCCGGTCATCGCGTCCGCCGTGCTCGCGGCTGCGTGGGTCATGGCGATCCCGCAGAACTCGACCCAGCCGGCCGGCACGTGGCTCAGTGACTCCTCCACCCCGAACTTCGGATGGGAGTACATCGTCAAGGCCGGCGACCTCCTGGGCGGCGACGGTCAGATCAACAATCCCCTGTGGTCGCTGCGCTGGGAGCTGATCTTCTCGCTCGCGCTGCCCGTCTTCGCCGTCGCTGCGCTCGCCGTGCGCAAGTGGTGGATGGGCGGCCTGGCGGCGGCGTGCGCCCTCACCTACCTGGGTGCGCACGCCGGCTCCGGTGCGCTGCAGTACCTGCCGGCGTTCTTCGTCGGCGCGGTCATCGCGGTCCGGCTGGAGGCGGTGCGAAACGTCGCGGAGCGCATCAACGCCCGCTGGTACCGGCATCCGCTCTGGGCGGGCCTCACGGTGGGCAGCTTGCTGCTGCTCATCGCGCCGTGGCTGGTGGGCCCGGACGTGGGCAGCATTCCGGAGCTCGATCCGGCTCTCAAGGGCCTGGTGCCGCTCGCCGCGGCCGGGCTGGTGGTCGCGGCGCTCGGCTGGAGCCCGCTCGGGGGACTGCTGAAGACGCGTCCTGTGCAGTTCGCGGGGGCGATCTCGTTCAGCCTGTATCTGGTCCACGTGCCGATCCTGATCTTCAGCACGTACCTGTTCGCGGACGAGCCGTGGTACGTGGCGCTGCTGTTCGGCATCCCGCTCGCGGTGATCGTCGCCGTCGGCTTCACCTGGCTGATCGAGAAGCGCAGCCACGGCTGGTCGAAGGCGGCCGGTCAGTGGGCGTCCGCGCGCTACAGCACCTGGTTCGGGCGGGAGGACGAGCAGGCCGCGGCGGGCTCGGAGGTCGCGGAGGCCGGTGCCCGCGATGCCCAGCCGGCCGCAGCGGGGAGTGCTCGCCGGTAGGTTGCGGTCCTGACCGCTCCGTCCGGGGGCCGAGGCGGCCGCTGAGGCAGCCGCTCGGCGTCGGAGCCCGGCGTCAGAGGTCGGCGTGCAGCTGCCAGACCCGCTCGGCGGAGTCGCGCCAGCTGAAGGCGCGAGCGCGGTCGGAAGCCAGTACGCCCAGCCGTGCACGGAGCTCGTCGTCGGCGAGCAGGCGCGCGATCGCCGCCGCGAGCCGCTCGGCGTATCCGTCATCGTCAGCGGTCGTCGTCGGTCGCTCGACCGCGAGGCCCGCGCCCGCCGCGACTTCCACCAGAGCCGGGTCGTCGGAGTGGATGACGGGTAGCCCGAACTTGAACGCCTCCACGATCGGGAGTCCGAATCCCTCTGCGAGGCTCGGATAGACGAACAGGGTGGCGCGGTCGAGCGCCACGGCGAGATCGGGATCCTCGAGCCGTCCGAGGGCGCGTACACGGTCCTCCGGCAGTCCGGCCGCGGCAGCGACGCCGGTGGCCGAGCGCTCCCCGATGCGGTCGGGGCCGGCGATGAGCAGCGGGATGGCCTCGGCCTCCGGCCGGGCGATGGCGCGGATCAGGGGCGCGATGCCCTTCCGCGGCTCCACCGTGCCCAGGGTGAACGCGTACCTCTCGGGCAGGCCGAGGCGCTCTGCGCGCTCGTCGGCATCCGGCGGCAGGCGCAGCGTCGTCGCCGGTGCGCCGCCGATGACGCGGATGCGGTCGCCGAAGTCGAGCGCCTCGCCGAGCCGGTTCGCGACGGCGTGCGTCGGAACCACGACCGCGTCCGCGTGCTTCTTCGCACGCTTCGCCATCGCCTTGGTCCAGAGCGTCAACGGCGTGCCCAGCGCTTCGGGATGCGTCCACGCGAGGGTGTCGTGAATGGTCACGGCCACCTGCTGCGGCACCTCCAGCCCGCTGTGGCGGCGCAGCGGGGCGAGGAGGCTCGGGGCGTGCAGCATGCCGGGAGGGCCGCCGACGGCGAGCCCCGACTGCCAGGCGAGCGCGAGCTCCCGCCGCGCCAGCGGCAACCCGGTGACGGTGGCCACGCCGGGCAGCCGGTCGCGGACGCTCTGCAGCTGCTCGTCGCTCACGTTCGAGACGATCGCCTCGACGTCGCAGCCACGCGGAGCAGTGGCGATGAGCTGGCGCGTGAGCTCCTCCGTGTAC
>NZ_JBNDHX010000175.1:0-3378 GCF_056755275.1 Leifsonia sp. HAY1-4F | reverse complement strand
CCGGTGGATGGTGCTGGTCGCCGACTTTGTCGGCCCGTCTGACTGGCATGTGATGAGTGACCTGAGCCTTGCTGACGGTGATGTTGAGAGGGTGTTGGAGGCCCATCAGCTGTCCAAACGTGGCATCCGCACGATCCGCGACCGGGTATGCCAGACCGCGCAAACCGTCCTCGCCGCCTTGGCGGCCGCAGACGCCGGACTCCCGCTGACGGGCTCGGTTGTGGTGTCGTGCGTGCCAGAGATCGGTGGGTTCCGACAGGTTGCGGGGATGATCGGCGATGACGCCGGCACGATCGCTGCCGCCTTGCACATCCATCCCGGATCGGCGAGGGCGCGGATCGCGACCGCGAAACGGTTGCTGATGATCGCCCGATCTGTCCTCGAGCAGGAAGTGACGGCATGATCAGCGCCGGCGCGGTGGCAGCGCACGCGGTGTCGCATCCCAAGGCGACACGGAACCTGCTGATCATCGCCGCCGTCATCGTCCTGATCGTCCCGGTCGCGCTCGTCGCGGTGCCGGTCAGCCTGGTGCTCGCGATGGGAGCCAACGGCTTCGGCGGCGGCGGAGGAGTGTGCGGTGGATCCGCACCTTCCGTTGAGGCCGGCCAGAACGTGGACGGGTACGGGTCGGATCAGTTGAAGATCGCGGCGACGATCACCACCGTCGGTCAGCAGATGAGCGTGCCCCCGCACGGGCAGGCGCTGGCGTTGATGGTCGCCATCGGGGAGTCTGGGCTGCGGAACCTCGATCACGGGGATGCCGTGGATAACACCACCATCGGTGTCTTCCAACAGGGCGCCGGTTACGGGACCGTTGCGGAGCGGATGGACCCAGCGACCGCGGCCGCCGCGTTCTATACACGGATGCTGCGCGTCCCAGATTGGCAGATAGTCGCGCCGACCCTGGTCGCCCACGCGGTCCAGATCAACGCCGACCCCAACCACTACGCCCCCTTCTGGGCGCCCGCCGAGCAGATCCTCGCTGCCCTGACGGGAGGAAGTCCGGGCACGTGCCAGGTGCCGGCGGACGCCCGCGCCGCCGCCGAAATCCTGGTCGGTGCGATCCAGGCGAAGAAGTTGAACTTCCTCGAGCCCCGCTACCAGCAGCAGGTCATCAACATGGCCGACGGCACCGCTACGCCGGAGTGCACGATCGACGCGCACATCCTCCAACTGATCGTCGTCGCCGTCCAAGCCTTCCAACAGGTCGGAGTCAGCGACCTGAACCGGCGCTGCACGGGCATGACCCCCGGAGCCGGCACCGCATCCGCGCACTGGAAGGGCAAAGCGGTCGACTTCTACGCGATCAACCGGCACTCGCTCACCGGCGCAGACGCTCTCTCGCTCCAGTTGATCCACGTGCTCGACCCCTACGCCCCGCCCGGGTCATCGGCCGGTCAAAGCGACTGCCGCGCCCGCGCCCACGTGTCGCTGGGACTCCTGGTCAACATCACCCGGGACTTTCCCGATACCTGCAACCACCAACACATTCAGGTCCCGTGACGAAACGAATCTCCGAACTGCGCGCCAAAACCTGGCCCGAACCGGAAGTTCCAAGTGAAGGGCACATGCGAAACCGAGGTGAACCACGATGAACAAGAAGCTGATCGCACTCGCGGCGCTCCTCCCGTCCCTGGCCCTCGTCGGCTGCGTCGGCACGGCGCCCGCCCGGGACCCGTCATTCACGACCGTCACGGCGGCCGACCCGACACCGACAGTAACGCCCGCGCAGGACGTCATTCCGGCTGCGTCGGGCATCGTCAGCAGCGTCTGGGTCGATGTCTACCCGGGTACCACCTTCAGGGCCGAACGCGGCTGCCGGTGCACCCTCCCGAAATCGCCCACGGAGCTCTTCCCCGCAGGAACCCCGGTCCTGCTGCTGAAGGTCACCCTGACCGGGAAGTGGATCCCCTCCCAGGGGAACCAGGACTTCCAGGACGTCACCGGCACCACCCTGAAAGGCACACAGTTCGACGGCCGCCCGGAACCGGCCGTTCTCGACACCGCAGACGGTACGGCTGCCGCCAAAACGGCGGGCCTGCCCTGGCTGCCCAGCGGGCTCTTCCACGGCCAGTCGAGGTGGAGGATCCCGAACGAGAAGAGCCGATCCTTCGCTGCTGCCTACTACGTCCCGCCGGGTGTCGATCAACTCGAACTGATCGTGAGGATCCCGTCGGAAGGCAAGGCCAACATCCTCACCGTCCCGCTTCCGGCCTCCGCGACCGGCGCGGCTAACGCCAGCGGGGAGTGAACGTCATGGACCTGATCTTCAACCTGCTTGGTCTGTTGGCCCTGACCTGCATCGCCCTGCTGGGCATCACCGCCTCCGGCTACCTCGCCGCCCGACGCATAGGCGAGGCCCAAGAACCCGAACCGTCGATCGATCCCACGGAAAGGAACCCAGAATCATGAACGCACTCAACGAAGCGCTCGTCATCGTCCACGCACGCATCATCACTGTGGCGGCTGTCCCGAACCCAAGCCCGGACTTCTCCGGCCCGGGCGTTGGAGCCCTGCGGGAAATCGCGGACGTGGTGTTTGCGATCGTGCTCATCCTCGGCGTGATCGGAGGGCTGATCGCCGGCGGGTTCATCGTCGTTGGCCACGTCTCGAGCAACGGCCGCGTGCAGAAGGCGGGCATTATTGGCGTGGTCAGCTGCGTCGCCGGCGTCGCCATCGCGGGGAGCATCGCCGGGCTGATCAACTGGGGCCAGTCGCTCCACGTGGCGTGACGATCATGCTCGCGATTGCTGCTGCCGCCCCGCCGGATCCGTTCTCCCCGAACTACGGCTGCTTCGTCGCCGACTTCGACTGCCAAGCCTCCCAGGCGCTGGCCCAGTTCATGGGCTCCACGATCAAGAACCTCGGCGACTTCACCGCCACCATGATCGCCGGGTCCTTCAATGCGAACATCGACCAGGGCAGCTGGAACATCGCCCACTCGCAGTTCCTGTTCTGGATCGCCGTCACCGCCCCGGTCATCCTGATCATCGCGCTAGTCCAGATCAGCATCGCGATGATCCTGCAGGACTGGTCCCGCATCGGCCGCACCGCTGCAGGCGCCGCCCTGGCCATCCCATTCTCGGCGATCTGCGTATGGGGGATGCAGAAGGCTTCCGGTATCACCGACGAGGTCACGCACACGCTCACTTCTGTGGTCCAAGGCGGCGATCTGAGCCAAGGCCTGCTCCGGGTCCTCGGCCTGTTCGACGCGCCGAAACAGATCCACGGCACGGTCATGAAGACGATGCAGTTCTCCCAGGACGGCGTCATCTGGGGCATGGCCACCCAAGGTGCGCAAGGACCCGGCGCGGTCGGCGAATACGTGATGGCGCTGATCACTGTGGCCCTGATGGCGATCGCGTCGCTGTTCCTGTT
>NZ_JBNDHX010000174.1:0-3532 GCF_056755275.1 Leifsonia sp. HAY1-4F | reverse complement strand
CGACGGCGCGATCCGGCTGATCGGGAACGTGGAGGTCGGCGCCGACGTCACCATCGACGAGCTGCAGTCCCTCTATCACGCGGTCATCCTCTCCACCGGTGCGCAGCGCGACGCCGTGGTCGACCTCCCCGGGCTCGACCTGCGCGGCAGCTTCGGCGCCGCCGACTTCGTGTCCTGGTACGACGGCCACCCCGACGTCCCCCGCCACTGGCCGTTGGAGGCGACGCAGCTCGCCGTGCTCGGCAACGGCAACGTGGCCCTGGATGTCGCGCGCGTTCTCGCGAAGCACCCCGCCGACCTGCTGACGACCGACATCCCGGACAACGTCCACGCCGGCCTCGCCGCCTCCCCGGTGGAGGACGTGCACGTCTTCGGACGCCGCGGACCGGAGGACATCAAGTTCACCCCGATCGAGCTCCGCGAGCTCGGCGAGGTGCCCGGCGTCGACATCGTGCTCTACGACGAGGACTTCGATCGCGCGAGCGACGAGGTCTCGACGGGGGAGCGGCGCGCAGCGGGCAACCAGGCCAAGGTCATGGCCCGCATCCTGCAGTCGTGGCGTGACCGCGAGCCGACCGGCGCGCCGCGCCGGCTGCACCTGCACTTCTGGCACCGGTCGGTCGAGATCCTGGCCGACAATGCACAGGGCGAGGCCGTCGCGGGCATCCGCTTCGAGCGGACCGAGCCGGACGGCCAGGGCGGCATCCGCGGCACCGGCGAGCTCGTCGACTACGAGGTGCAGGCGGTCTATCGCGCGATCGGCTACCGCGGGACACCCGTGCGCGACGTGCCGTTCGACGAGCGCGCCGGGGTCGTCCCGAACGACGGCGGGCGCGTCCTCGAGGATGGCGAGCCGGTGCCCGGCCTGTACGCCACCGGATGGATCAAGCGCGGCCCGGTCGGCCTCATCGGCCACACCAAGGGCGACGCGGGGGAGACCATCGAGAAGCTGCTGGAGGACCACCCACTCCTCGCCGGCGCCGAACGACCGGATGAGGACGCCATCACCGAGTTCCTCACGGACCGTGGGGTCCGGTACACCACCTGGGACGGCTGGCTCGCCCTCGACGCCCACGAGCGCGCCCTCGGCGACGGCTTCGCGGGCGAGGCGACCCGGGAGCGGATCAAGGTCGTCCCGCGCGAGGAGCAGGTCGCGATCTCCAACCGCGAGGTGATCGCCCGATGACCTACATCATCGCCCTCCCGTGCGTTGACGTGAAGGACCGCGCCTGCATCGACGAGTGCCCGGTCGACTGCATCTACGAGGGTGAGCGCTCCCTCTACATCAACGCGGACGAGTGCGTCGACTGCGGAGCGTGCGAGCCGGTCTGTCCGGTCGAGGCGATCTACTACGAGGACGACCTCCCCGAGGAGTGGGCGGACTACCACGCGGCGAACGTCGACTTCTTCAGCGAGCTCGGCAACCCCGGCGGAGCCTCCAAGGTCGGTCCTCAGCCGTACGACCACCCCCTCATCGCCGCGCTGCCTCCGCAGGAGGTCGCCCATGCCTGAGGTCGTCGTCATCGGGGGAGGTCCGGCCGGGCTCTCCGCGACGCTCAATCTCGCGCGCGCTCTGGTGGATGTGGTGCTGGTGGATGCGAGCAGGCCGCGCAATTCCGCCACGCTCCGCTCGCACGGCTTCCTCACCCGCGACGGCATCCGCCCGACCGAACTGCGCACGCTGGCGAAGGCGGAGCTGGCCGCGTACGAGAACGTCGAGCACCTCGAACGACGGTCGGTCACCTCCGTCCGTCCGACCGCCGACGGCTTCGTGATCGAGGTGACGGGACGCGGCCCCGCCGAGCACCGCATCCTCTCGGCGAAGACCGTGCTCCTCACGACAGGGCTGACCGAGACGCTCCCCGCTCTGCCCAGCATCCGCTCCTACTACGGGATGAGCGTGTTCAGCTGCGTGGCCTGCGACGCCTGGGATCTCCGCAATCGGCCGCTCGCGCTCATCGGGGAGACCGCGGATCTCGCCCGCAGGGCAGTGCACCTCGCCCGCTGGACCAGCGACCTCACAGTCTTCACCAATGGCACGCCTGCGGTCGACGAAGCCGAGGAGACCGCTCTGGCCGCGCTCGGCATCCGTGTGGAGCGGACCCGCATCGGCGACCTGGACGGGGAACGCGGCACGGTGCGCGCCGTGCTGCTCGAAGACGGCAGGTCGATCCCGATCGACGGCGGCTTCATCCGTCCGGAGTGGCACGTCGCCAGCGACTTCCTCGACGGCCTCGCCCCGCACCGGTCGGATGACGGCTTCCTCGTCACCGACGACGGCGGGAGGACGTCGATTCCCGGCCTCTACGCGGCCGGGGATATCGTTGTCCCCGGACCGCAGCAGATGATCATCGCCGCCGGCGCCGGCGCGCGAACAGCCGCCACCATCGTCGACGACCTTCAGACCGCGCACGTGACCCCCCTCCGCCTGACGAGCTCACCTGAGCTCACCTCCTGATCGCATCCACCCACCGGAAAGAGAGCCCATGCCTGCGAACATCTATGCCGACATCACCGAAGCAGTCGGCCGTACCCCCCTCGTCAAGCTCAACAGGATCGCCGGCGACTCCGGCGCGACCGTCCTCGCGAAGCTCGAGTCGTCCAACCCGGCCGGAAGCGTGAAGGACCGGATCGGTGTCGCCATCGTCGATGCGGCCGAGAAGTCGGGTGCGCTCCGCCCCGGTGGCACGATCGTCGAGGGCACCAGCGGCAACACCGGCATCGCGCTCGCGATGGTCGGCGCCGCCCGCGGCTACAAGGTCATCCTCGCCATGCCGGAGACGGCGAGCAAGGAACGCCGCGTGCTGCTGCGTGCGTTCGGTGCCGAGATCGTCCTGACCCCCGGCCCCGAGGGGATGCGCGGGGCGGTCGAGAAGGCGAAGGAGATCGTCGCCTCGACCGAGAACGCGATCCTGGCGCAGCAGTTCGCCAACCCGGCCAACCCCGCCGTCCACCGTGCCACCACCGCCGAGGAGATCTGGGCGGACACCGACGGCGGCATCGACATCCTCGTCGCCGGAATCGGGACGGGCGGCACCATCACCGGCGTCGGCCAGCTGCTCAAGGAGCGCAAGCCCGGCGTGCAGGTGATCGCGGTCGAGCCGATCGACTCCCCGATCCTCACCGGTGGCAAGCCCGGCCCGCACAAGATCCAGGGTCTCGGCGCGAACTTCGTCCCCGAGGTGCTCGACACGGACGTCTACGACGAGGTCATCGACGTGACGTTCGACGACTCGATCGCGACGGCCAAGAAGCTCGCGAGCGAGGAGGGCATCCTCGCCGGGATCTCGTCCGGCGCCAGCGTCTGGGCCGCCCTGCAGGTCGCCGCCCGACCAGAGAACGCGGGCAAGACGATCGTCGCAGTGGTCACCGACACCGGTGAGCGCTACATCTCGACGGCGCTCTGGGCGGACCTGCTGGACTGACCCCCACGAGCCGGACCCGGCGGCCGTCGTTCAGCTCCGCCTGTCTCTTATACACATCTCCGAGCCCACGAGACACTCGCTAATCTGGGGGGGGGGGAGGTTGTTTG
>NZ_JBNDHX010000173.1:0-3617 GCF_056755275.1 Leifsonia sp. HAY1-4F | reverse complement strand
GACCCAGGGTCGCTCGATGGCCCGGCCGAGACCCAGGATCGCCACCTCGGGATGGTTGATGATCGCTGCACTGCCGTCCACGCCGAGGCTGCCGTAGTTGTTGATCGTGAAGGTGGAGCCGGCGAGGTCGGCCGGGGGCAGCGTCCCCTCGCGGGCCGCCCGGGCCAGCCGGTCGAGCTCGGCGTCCAGCTCGCGCACCGACATCCGGTCCGCGCGGCGCACGACCGGGACCAGCAGGCCGCGGTCGGTATCGGCGGCGAAGCCGAGATTGACGCCCTCGAAGGTGATCACGCCGTCGCCGTCGGGCGCCACCCGTCCGGCGAGTTCGGGATGCCGCGCGAGCGCCGCCAGCGCGAACCGCGAGACGAACGCCAGGAACGACGGGGCACGGCCGGTGCGAGCGAGCCGGCGCCGCCCCTCCCACAGGTCGGTCGCATCCACATCCACCCAGACGGTGGCGTCGGGGATCTCGGCGCGGCTTCGCGTCATCGTCTCCGCGACCGTGCGGCGCAGGCGCGAGAACGGCGTCGTGGCCTGGATTCTGAGCCCGGTGCGCGGGTCGGTCCCGTTCGGCTCCGAGCCCGGCGTTCCAGCGTCTTCCGGCGTGTCCGGCGAGCTCAGGAGCTGTCGGCCGGGCGAGCGGGGAGCACCGGCGAAGGCGGCTTCGACGTCGCGGCGGGTCAGAACGCCGTCCGGTCTGCTGGAGCGGACCGTGGCGAGGTCGATGCCGTGGCTGCGGGCGAGGGCCCTGACGACCGGCGAGATCACGGGGATCACGGGGTCGCCGGAGGCGGTCCCCACGCGGGGACGCTGCTCCGCAGGCGCGGACGCGGATGCCGACATGGATGCGCGCGGCGTCGTGAGCGTGGATGCGCGGGAGACCCGCCCCCGGCGTCCACTGTGGGAGGTGGTCCCGTAGCCGACGAGCACCTGGCCGGATCCGCTCGGTGCCGCCGCCTCGGCGTCCGCACCGGCGACTGCTTCCGCCGGGCCGTCCGCCTCCGCCGGAACGTCTGCCTCCGCCGGGACGACCTCCTCCACTTCGAGCAGCGGCGCGCCCACGAGGATCGTCTCCCCCTCCTCGCCGTGCAGCGCGGCCACCCGGCCGGCGTACGGCGACGGCACCTCGACGACCGACTTGGCGGTCTCGACCTCGGCGATCGGCTGGTCCGTGGTCACCGTGTCGCCGACGGCGACCAGCCAGTGCACCAGCTCCGCGTCGGTGAGGCCCTCGCCCAGGTCCGGGAGGGTGAACGTCCGGGCGGTCACGCGTCCTCCCACTGCAGCGTATCCACCGCATCCAGCACCCGGTCCACGTCCGGCAGGTAGAAGCGCTCGAGCTTGGGCGGGGCGAACGGGGTGTCGAAGCCGGTCACCCGGCGGACCGGAGCGAGGAGGTGGTGGAAGCACCGCTCGGAGACGCGGGCGGCGATCTCGGCCGCCATGCTGGCGAAGCCGGGCGCCTCGGCGATCACCACGGCGCGGCCGGTCTCGCGCACGGCGGCGCAGACGGTCTCGTCGTCGAACGGGACGAGCGACCGCAGGTCGATCACCCCGATGCTGCGGCCGTCCTCCTCGGCCGCCTCTGCGGCGGCGAGCGCGACCGGGACCGACGGTCCATACGCGATGAGGGTCGCGTCCGCACCCTCCCGCGCCACGCGCGCCGTGCCGATCTCGGGAAGCGGCGCCTGCGTGTCCACTTCGCCGGTCGACCAGTACAGCTTCTTCGGCTCGAGGAAGATCACCGGGTCGGGATACGCGATCGCGGCCCGCAGGAGCCCGTACGCGTCCTGCGGCGTCGCCGGCGACACCACGGTGAGCCCCGGCGTGTGGACGTAGTACGCCTCGGACGAGTCGGAGTGGTGCTCCACGCCGCCGATGCCGCCGGCGTACGGGATGCGGATCACCAGCGGCAGCCGCATCCGCCCGCGCGTCCGGTTTCCCAGCTTCGCGACGTGGTCGACGATCTGCTCGAAGGCGGGATACGCGAACGCGTCGAACTGCATCTCGACGACCGGGCGCATCCCGTTCATGGCCATGCCCACGGCGGTGCCGACGATTCCGGATTCGGCGAGCGGAGTGTCGAAGCAGCGGTTCTCGCCGAAGCGGGCCGTCAGGCCGTCGGTGATGCGGAAGACGCCGCCGAGGGGGCCGACGTCCTCGCCGAAGACGAGCACGGACGGGTCGGCGGCGAGCGCGTCGGCGAGGGCGCGGTTGAGGGCCTGGGCCATCGTCATCGTGCCGGTACCGGTGCCGGTGCCGGCGCTCGTGCCGGCGCTCGTGGATGTGGTGGCAGGCCCAGCGGCGGCCGCCGCGTTCCCGGCGGCGTCGCCCGGGCGCTCGGCGGGGGCGTCGTGCATGAGCGTCATCGTGCGGCCTCCTTCGTCATGGCCTGTTCGGCGGCGAGCTGCTCGGCCTGCTCGCGCAACTGCGGGGTGGGGGTGGCGTAGACGTAGGCGAAGAGGTCCTCGGGGTGGGGCTCCGCATCCGTCATGATGGCCGCCCGGAGCTCGCTCGCGACCCGTTCGGCGTGGGCGTGCGCCTCGGCGTCGTCGCCCTCGGTCAGCGCTCCCCGCTCGGCGAGCCAGGTGCGGAGCCGAAGCAGCGGGTCGCGCGCGAGCCAGGGCTCCACCTCCTCCTGGGTGCGGTAGCGGGTGGCGTCGTCCGCGTTGGTGTGCGACTTGACGCGGTAGGTCCGCGCCTCCACGAGGGTCGGGCCTCCGCCCTCGCGCGCCTCGTCGACGGCTTCTCCGAGAACGGCGAGCACGGCGGCGAGGTCGTTTCCGTCGACCAGCCGTCCGCGCATCCCGTACCCGATGCCCTTGTGGGCGAGGCTCGGCGCGGCGGTCTGGCGGCTGAGCGGCACCGAGATCGCGTAGCCGTTGTTCTGCACGAGGAAGACGACCGGCAGGTGGAAGACCGCCGCGAAGTTGAGCGCCTCGTGGAAGTCGCCCTCGCTCGTCGCGCCGTCGCCGCACATCGCGAGCACGACCGTGTCCTCCCCGCGCATCCGGGCCGCGTGGGCGAAGCCGACCGCGTGCAGGAGCTGCGTGGCGAGAGGAGTGGACTGCGGGGCGACCCGGTACGCGTTCGGGTCGTAGCCGGAGTGCCAGTCGCCGCGGAGCAGCACGAACGCCTCGAAGGGATCGACGCCGCGTGCGACCACGGCGACGGCGTCCCGGTAGGTGGGGAACAGCCAGTCGTCCTCGCCGAGGACCATCGCGGCGCCGATCTCGCACGCCTCCTGGCCGTGCGAGGACGGGTACACCGCGAGGCGGCCCTGACGCACGAGGGCGTCGGCCTGGTCGTTGAGCCGGCGGCCGAGGACCAGCTGCCGGTAGCCCTCGCGGAGGGTCTCCGCGGTGGGGAGGCGATCGGGCGGGATCGCAGCGGCGCCGGCCGGATCGTCGGCGCCGTTCTGGTCGATGAGCCGCAGCGGGGTGTCGCCCGGCAGCAGGTCGTCCGCGCGCAGCGGTGCGTCGGCGTGCATCCGTTCTCCTTTGAAAGACGTCACTCACTCTCATGGTGACTTCGCTGGACCTCGGATGCTACGGGTCACCCAGAGTCGAGACGAATGGATGTGCTGGTCGCCGTTGCGTGTCAGACTGTCCAGCACC
>NZ_JBNDHX010000172.1:0-3795 GCF_056755275.1 Leifsonia sp. HAY1-4F | reverse complement strand
GTAGGTGTGGTGTCCGTCGCTAAGGCTTGTGCGCATCGATATACCGGATCGCTGAGACTGGTTAGGGACACGCACGTGGATCTCATAGGCGGAGGACATCGTGGTGGTTTGCTCGACTGCCATCGAGGCCACATTCCCCTCGATCAAGCGATCGGGCGTGACCACGGTCACCGTTGATGTGTGCTCGCCGTACCGGTCGAGACGTGCTCGGACAGCACGGTCTCGCACCGTTGCCGTAATCGAGATGCCTTGACTGGTCAGCTGGAGCTTGGATGCTCGTATGGCGACCTCGCCGACCTTCACCCACGGTGCGACATCTTGCCCTGCCAAATCGGTCAGCCGCTGCAGGACAGCGACGCGGAGGTCGTCCGCCGCGATCCAGCCTCCTGTCGTGAGTTTGTTCTGAAGGCTTTGCACAAACCGACGCTGACGACCCTCAAACGCTGTCTGCGGCTGATTCTGCACGAACGCCGCCAACCGCAGCCCCCAGCGTTCGGCTTCGCGAAACTCGGCCTCCGTGGCGGAGTAGCCGTCGGCCTGCTCGACTCCGTAGACGGGGCCAAACAATCCCACATAGATCGAAGACTGACGGACGCCGTCGAGGTACGCGCGGTGTGCCGAAACATCCTGCCCGCCGAGATCGTACTCGAACATGATCGGTCGAGCTCCGACGTCGGTGATCGCGTGCCGTGCGGCCGCTCGCTCGTCGCCCATCGAATCGATGAGCGACGACACGAACACGCTTTGGTTTGCTCCCCAGTCGCGCAGGTCCGAGTCGCTGAGGCGAAGCACGGTGGAGGGCGTGTCCACGAGTAGATCGGCCATGTCTGATTCCACCACACCAGAACGAGCTGGGCCATTGGCATGGCAAGGTTGTGAGGTGAGTGATTTCGGACACCGTTTCGGATATATGCGGCCGTCGCCGCAACGCACCCTTTTGGAACAGGACAGCGCCGAACTCCGCGCGACGCTCTGGCAATTGCTCACGCACGATGACGTCGATGCAATGGACGGGTATCGGAAGGTTAGAAAACAGCTGGGGTTGCTCCCCGACCCCGACGTTTTCAGCGGTCAGCGCGCCCGACGAGAACTGACGGACGAGTTGGAGCGACTCCACTGGATCGACGTCTACGAACTTCTGGAAAAGCAACACGACTCCGCACGCGCAACCGGGTCTGCGCCGTCGTTGTTCATGAAAGGTAAGTACTACACGAAATCAGAGGTCGAAGACGCCGTGAATACTGCATTACTGCGTAGTGGTCTCGCCTACGAGATGGTCGATGGACGGTTCCATATAGTCGACAGCGAAGGTGATCAACTCGGAGTTCGAGAGATGACCGCTCGTGTCGTCGACGAGTTCGGGGGTCCATTCGCACCGGTGCGCGCGCAGTACGCGAAAGCCCTGGGAAAGCTTGACGCCCTCCAGCCTGATGATGAGGGCGCGATCGCTGATGCAGTGAACGCGCTTGAAGCAGTTGCGAAGATCATCGCCGGGAACACGGCTGGCACGCTCTCGGACGTTGTCAAGCAACTCTTCCCTGACGGTGGCGGCTACCATCAGCCGCTGAAGCAGGCGATCGAGAAGATCTACGCCTTCGCCAACCAGGTCCCCGGGGTTCGGCATGGACGGTACGCCGAACCGCGCATAGTGCACGCGGAAGCCGTCATGGTTGTCCGTCTAGCCGGCTCGCTGCTCAGCTTCTTAATGGCCGACTTCAACATCGGCGACTCCGCAGTTCCACGAAGGTTTTAGCCGGTATCCGATGCCGCGCACAGTCGACGCGGAAAGGATAACCATGCGAACGTACAACCCGGGCTCGGGACGGTTACGATCGGAAAGTTGAGCGCCGATTAGCCATGGACTCAATCGTTCAAAGCACTGCGAGAAGCTTGAGTCGAACAAGCTCAGCGCGATCGAATGCTCTGCTGCTTTGACGGCTGGCGGAAGCTCCATCATCCTCGACGAAGTGTTCGGTCCGGCAACCACCCGACCTGTTCGACGAGGATGAGCTGCTCATCTCGAACCTTGAGTTCGCCAGCCCGTGTACGGCAGCTCGACGCCCAAGGACGCTGCATCCTGGCGCGACCGCGACTCAAGAAGTCGGGCGAAATTCGCATCCCGGAGCTCCTCTGAACGAAGTGGTCAGGAGACCCTCGCGGATTGCGCGGCAGCAAATGCCGCCCGGTCTCGCGCTCGACGGGTATTGGTCTGTGCGCGTCCAATTCGCTTAGTCAGCCTGATGTGAGCGCTCGTGCGGCCAAGCGACCACAAAGTAAACCACCGGCTGTTGGGGATCAGCCCGGAACAAACGAGTACGGTCGAAGTAGCGACGATGGTGACCCTACCCACCGGAGTCGCCAGATTCCACACCGCGATGAACGGCAGCAACGCACCCACGGACGTAACAAGGGAGGCGACCGCGCTCAGCGTGCGTTGGTAGCCCGGAGGGGTGATGGCGGAGTGCCGGAGGTAGAGTGTGACCGCGATAGCGGTGAGTGTGCTGATTGCCAGACTGCCGAAGCTCATCACCACAAGCATCGCCGGGCTAGTTCCGCTTATGGCGAGCACCGTCGCAAGCAGCACGGGTGGCAGCACTACCCAGCCAGTAAACGCTGTTGCTCGTGGGCCAGTCGTCACGGGGGGCCCTGGAACCCGAAGGCGGAGGATCCGCAGGTCGACTTCTTCACGGATCGCTGCGCGGAGCTGACGCGCAGGATTTCCCCAGAAGGCTGTACCTGCGCGCGCGGCGAGGAGAACGCCGAAGGCTGTGAACGCGATGATCGGGAACGCGCGTGCGGCGTTCTCTGCACCGCTGAGAATCGCTACGACCGTTGTGGTGCCGTAGGCGAGAAGGACCGCTGCGATTGCGAGACAGGCGAGCACCGCCATGTCTTTACTGCGTTGCGCCAAATGGACCGGGAGCGCTGTTTCACCGATCAGGGCTACGAAGACGGCAAAGATCGACCCAACAGCGAGGGGCAGCACCCAGGAGACGTCGAGAAGTAGCTGATTGCCGCTGGTGATGTAGTCGGACCACGTTTGTGCTGACTCGCCTTTCAGCGTGTTCCACAACCAGAGTGAAACGAGATGCCCGTAGAGGAACCCGGCCGCCAGGTACCCAATCGCGGAGAGCGACTCGCGGAAGGGCATCGGAGGCTCAACTTTGCTCGAGTCGTCGAGAATCGCTGTGGTCACGTGCTGACCCTAATGGTCTCCACCGAAGACTGAGTGGTCCACAGGAGCCGGCGCGGGTGTCCCTAGGTGTTCTTCCCCGTGAGGTTGTGAACGCGGGCTGCTGGGACGAGGCCGGCGATGCCGGTGTGGGGGTCGGTGGTGATTGTAGTGATGGAGCCACGCGGCATAGGTTTCTGACCGGGCTTGTTCGCTGCGGTAGGTGGTCATGTATGCCCATTCGGTGTCGAGGGTGCGGTTGAAGCGTTCGACTTGGCCGTTGGTCTTGGGCCGAGAGGACCTGCAGCTCGTACAGGTCACGGCCCTGCTCACGCGCCAGGTTGCCGAGCTGGCTGTTGATGTGCGCCGCGGTCGTCAAGACAGGAACTCCAGTGCAGTACGAAGCGGCCCTTCGGACCGAGGGATTTGACGGGCGAGCGTGATCAGCTGACCGGGTCGGGCTCCCGGTCTGCGCAACCAGTTCGCGAGTGCCTCGTGCGCTATTTCGTAACCGACATACCCCCGAAGCCGAAACGCGTCGACGATGCACCGCTCGGGGCTGTACATACCGATGGTGAGGTGGGTGCCCTCGATCATCTCCGCCTGACGTTCGAGGTCGAAAG
>NZ_JBNDHX010000171.1:0-3807 GCF_056755275.1 Leifsonia sp. HAY1-4F | reverse complement strand
TCCGTCGTCGGCAGCGTCAGATGTGTATAAGAGACAGCGAGTACGCAAAGACTGCACGCGACACGCCGGGCGAGCGTGCAATCTGTGCGGACTCGACGGTGGGGGGCGGGGCGCAGGTCAGGCGAAGGCCAGGCAGACGGGGGTGGGCACGGCGGATGCGCCGAGCGGGGTGAGCGTGCGCGACGTCTCGTCGAAGGCGAACACGGTCACGACGTCGCTGTCCTGGCAGGCGGCGAGCACCCGGTCGCCGCCGGGCGCGATCACGAGGTCGCGCGGCGTCCGTCCGCCCACCGGGATGGAGGCGACGAGCGTGAGCCGCGACGCCTCCGGTTCGAATCCGAACACGGCGATCGTGTCGTCCCCGCGGTTGCTGGCCAGCACGGTGGTACCGGACGCGCTGACGCAGACCGCCGCCGGCGCATTGTCCCCGCGCGCGCCGTCCGCGCGTGTCGTGGTGCTCTGCGCCCGCACGAACCGGTCGCCGTCCCTCCGGAGCACGTCGATGCTGGAGTCCAGCTCGTTGACGACGACCACGTGCCGGCCGTCCGGGAGGAAGGCGAGGTGCCGCGGCCCGGCGGACCCGAGCACCACGGTCGCCTCCGGCCGCAGGCTCAGCCGCCCGTCGTCCGAGAGGGCGTACCAGCGCACCTCGCCGAGCCCGAGGTCGACGACCACGACATCTCCGCTCACCGGATCCACGTTCAGCTGGTGGACGTGCGGCGCGTCCTGGCGCGACGGCTCCGGGCCCCGGCCCTCGTGCTGCACGAAGGCCGTCCGCTCCCCGATCGACCCGTCGTCGTTCAGAGCGAACACCGAGACGGTCCCGCTCCCGTAGGTGCCCGTGATCAGCAGCGGCCGGGAGGGATGCACCACCAGGTGAGCCGGCGACGCACCACCGCTCGACACCGATCCGAGCTCGGTCAGCGTCCCGTCCTCCGCCCGCGCGAACGCCACGACCGCACCGTCGGGCTCCGTCTCGCTGACCGCGTACGCGGCCGCCCCATCCGGCGCGACCGCCACCCAGGACGGGTTGGCGGGGCCCCCGGCGCCCCCGGCGCCGACGGCGAGCGCGACCTCCGTCACCGCCGTTCCGTCGAACCGGGCCGAGAGCAGTCCGTCGGAATGACCGTCGACGAACGGGAGGCGCTCGGTGTACGTACCGATGAGGAGGTGACGGGTCATGCGTCCATCCTTACCACCCACCCGCCTCGCCGTAGGATGTTCCGGTGCGCCTTGTCATTGCCAACTGCTCCGTGGACTACGCCGGCCGGCTCAGCGCACACCTTCCGCAGGCCACTCGCCTGCTCATGCTGAAGGCCGACGGCAGCCTCCTGGTCCACTCGGACGGCGGCTCGTACAAGCCGCTGAACTGGATGAGCCCACCCTGCACCCTGACGGTGGACGAGCCCGACGACCTGCAGCGCGCCGCCGGCATCCGTGAGGTCTGGCGCGTCACCCAGGCCAAGACGGCCGACATGCTCGTGGTGTCCATCCACGAGATCCTCAGCGACACCGCGCACGACCTCGGAATCGACCCCGGGCTGCAGAAGGACGGCGTGGAGGCGCACCTGCAGAAGCTGCTGGCCGAGCAGATCCACCTCCTCGGCGACGGGCACGTGCTCGTCCGCCGCGAGTACATGACCGCAATCGGTCCGGTCGACATCCTGGCCCGGGATGCAGGGGGCGCCGCCGTGGCCGTCGAGCTCAAGCGCCGCGGCGACATCGACGGCGTCGAGCAGCTGACGCGCTACCTCGAGCTGATGAACCGCGACCCGCACCTCGCCCCCGTGAGCGGCATCTTCGCGGCTCAGGAGATCAAGCCGCAGGCCCGCACGCTCGCCGAGGACCGCGGCATCCGCTGCCTGGTACTCGACTACGACGCGATGCGCGGGCTGGACGACAGCGAGAGCAGGCTGTTCTGATGGCGGGCCCGAGGGGTCGCTTCCCGCAGAGCTACGAGAACGCGCCGGTGCGGAAGGCGCTCGCCGTGATCACGGTGGAGCCCACCCTCGAGAATCTGGATGCGCTGCTCGCCGCCGCGACGCAGGGCGGACTGGTCGTGGATGTGACCGGCTCGACCCCGGACGACACACGCCTGCGCACGATCAGCTCCACCACCGGCGAGGCGGTGCTGCCGCTCTTCACGTCGATGGATGCGCTGCGCGCGGCTGTCGCGCAGACCGCCGGCGGCGAGGGGACACCGGTGCAGGCCGTCATCGTGCCGGCCCTCGAGGCGCTCGGCTTCATCCGTACCGCCGACTTCGTCGCCGTTCAGTTCGACCCCGGCGCCGAGCACACGATGGTGGTCGCACGCTCGCACATCGAATCCGCTCTCGGCGGCCGCTGAGCGCCGACTCAGATACGTCACATACCATAGGACAGCCATGACCAACCCGATCATCACCGTCACTCGCACCTGGACCTGCGTCCTGTTCGACCTCGACGGCACCCTCACCGACTCCGCCCCCGGCATCACCTCATCGCTCGCGCGCATGTTCGCAGCGCTCGGGCGACCCGTCCCCTCCCCGGCCCAGCTCATCCAGTACGTCGGGCCGCCGCTGCTGGATTCCCTGCGGGACTTCGGCGGGATGACGGAGCCGGCGGCTCGCGAAGCCCTCGCCGTCTACCGCGCCGACTATGCGCAGCACGGCGCGCTCGACTCCGCCGTCTTCCCCGGCATCCGGGGACTGCTGCAGCGCCTCCACGCGGCCGGCATCCCGCTCGCCCTGGCCACCAGCAAGCCGGAGATCCAGGCGACGCAGATCCTCGAGCACTTCGACCTCGCCCAGTACTTCGACGTCATCAGCGGCGCGACAGAGGACGAGAGCCGCAGCGCCAAGGCGGATGTGGTGGCGGAGGCCCTGCGCCGCCTGGAGGAGCTCGGCATCGACCTCGGGCACACCGTCATGGTGGGAGACCGCGCGTACGACGTCGAGGGCGCGAGCGCGCACGGCCTGCCGACCATCCTCGTGGAGTGGGGCTACGGCTCGCCCGCTGAGGCGGCCGGCGCGATCGCCGTCGTCCACTCGGCCGATCAGCTGAGCTCGCTGCTGCTCGGCTGAGCGCGCGGGCCAGCGGGCCCGGCGCCCTGCGGGCCGGTCTGCCCTCAGCGGAGAGGACTAGGCGAGCCTGGACTGCGCAGGTAGGCTGCTGTGTTGCGAAACCGCACCTCATACAGCACTAGGAATCCATATGCGCTCACGTAATCCGTTCGTCCCGGCTGCCATCGTGGCAGCCCTCACCATCGGCTCGCTGGCGGCCTGCTCCAGCAATGGCAACTCCAATTACGTCACACCGCAGACCGCGTCCTCATCGTCCTCGTCCTCGTCCTCGTCCTCGTCCTCGGGCGGGTCCTCCGAGGGAGCCACGTCGGAGACACTGCCCTCCGACTTCCCCAAGAACGACGTCCCGATCATCGACGGCACCATCGTCGTGGCGCGGGGCGACAAGGTGAACGGCTGGTCGGTCACGGTCCAGCCGTCCGGCAAGACCGGCTTCGCCGACGCGAAGTCCGCCCTCGAGGGCAAGGGCTACAAGGTCCAGTCCGGCGCGACCGACAAGGCCGCCGTCTACAGCAACGGCACCTACACCGTAGGCGTGAAGACCCCCGGAGTCTCCGTCACCTACAGCGTGACCGCCACCCAGTAGCCCCCACCCCCTTTCCCACCCGCACCGCCCCTCACCGCCTGTCTCTTATACACATCTCCGAGCCCACGAGACACTCGCTAATCTGGGGGGGGGGGTTTTGTTTGGGAGGGGGGGGGGGGGGGGGGGGGGGGGGGGGGGGGGGGGGGGGGGGGGGGGGGG
>NZ_JBNDHX010000170.1:0-4183 GCF_056755275.1 Leifsonia sp. HAY1-4F | reverse complement strand
TCGCCCGGCACCCGGAAGGCCGTGAGATACGAGCGCGACGGCTCCACCTTGGCGAAGTAGAGTCCACGGTCCAGGATGGGGGTCCCGGTCGCGAGGATCACCTGGCCGGCCCGGGACGTGCCGGACGTGCTCGTGACCACCGCCGGCTTCGCAGCGGAGACATCGGTGACGCGCTCGCCCTCCACGATCCGGCCGCCCAGCCGGCGGAACTCCGCAGCCAGTGCCGCCAGCACCTCCATGGGATGGATCTGCGCCTGGTCCGCCAGCGTCAGCGCGCCCTCGACCGGGAACGGCAACTCGGTGGTCCGCTCCTCGACCGCGTCGAGGCCGGCGATGCGGGCCGCCGCGAGCTCCGCATCCAGTCTGTCCAGTCCGTCGAGGGTGGTTGCGTAGGTGACCGCGTCCCGCAGCTGGTACGGCACTCCCTGCTCCTCGAGGAAATCGAGCAGCCAGCCATGCCCGGCCGCGTTGCCGTCGACGTAGGCGCACAGCACAGCCTCGGACGCGTGCCGGCGGATGCCGGACAACGTCGTGCCCTGCAGCAGACTGACCTTCCCGGTCGTGTTGCCGGTGGTGACCGCCCCGACCGTCCGCGCCTCGAGGACGAGCACGCGCATCCCGGAACGGGTGAGCATCAGGGCGGTCGCGAGGCCGGTCAGGCCGGCGCCGACGACGATCGTGTCGTAGTGGCCGTCCCACTCGAAGGCGTCGGTCGGGATGGGGGGCGAGGTGTCGATCCAGAGCGAGGTCGGCGGCATGAGACGAGCATCCCCCGTCGAAGGCCCGGGGGGAAGCGGTGACGTGAGGCCGTTACCGCGGCAGGGCGGGCCCGGTCAGACCCCGCTCAGGTCCCGTGGGGCCGGACGAGGTCACGCCAGGGAGTCGAAATCGAACCAGAATGCGTCGTCGTCGTCCTCGCCGGAGGCCGACCCGGAGGCGATCGGGTCACGCGGGATCGTGGCGGTCTCGATGCGCACCCGCGTCTGCGCGGTCACGAAGATCTCGCTGGGCGGCCGGCTGGACTGGGCGATGGAGACGAAGTCACCGTCGCTCCTGCTCGCCTTCACGACGCGAGCCTTGAGTTCTTCCACGGGCGCACGGTCGACGAAGGTGAACCTGAGGTCGTCGATATACACGTGGAACACCTGCATCAACCGCTCCCGCTTGTCCGTTTCTCGCCCGATAGTACGCGGCCATCCCGGTTGTTCCAGTGCAGCGGCCATCCCGGGGGACGTCAGCCGAGGTCAGAGCAGGTCGAAGTCGACGTCGGGCAGGTCCTCAGTGCCGTTCTCGACAAAGGTGGCCCGTTGCGGCCCGAGGGACGCGATCCGGTGCTCGAACTCGGCGACGAAGGGCTCGTCGCGGAGTTCCGCGCCGGTGTACGTCTCGGCTTCCGCGAGCATCTGGCTGGCCGGCCCGAGCAGGAGCAGCACCTCTCCCCGTCCGCCGTCGTCGCGAACGACGGGGGCGCGCACCTCGGCGGCCCCGTTACTGTGCGCAAGCGCCGCGGCGAAGCGCACGAGGACGTCGGCGATATCGTCCCCAGTGAGGAGGGAGCCGCTCGCGTAGTGGATGCGCTTCATCACCCATCCATACGATCACCTGGCCGAGAGGTCAAGACCGCAGGGCAAGACCGTGCAAAATCGGACCTTGCGGATCGGAGGGTCCGCGCGTTCACTCGCGGCATGACCGATGACACGCGAACATTGACCGCGCTCGCCCTCGTCTGCACCCTCAAGCCGTCGCCGAACGAGTCGAGCAGCCAGCTCCTCGCGCGGCAGCTGCTGGACGAGCTGGCGACCCACGATGTGACCGGCACGGCAGTCCGGCTGGTGGACTACGACATCAAACCGGGGGTGAGCCTCGACGAGGGCGGCGGCGACCAGTGGCCGCACCTGCGCGAGCAGATCATCGCCTCCGACATCCTCGTCATCGTCACACCCACGTGGATGGGGCACCTCTCGTCGGTCGCTCAGCGGGCACTCGAGCGACTCGACGCCGAGCTGTCGGAGACCGACGAGAACGGCCGTCCGCTCGTGGAGGGCAAGGTGGCCGTCGTGGGTGTCGTGGGCAACGAGGACGGGGCGCACGCGATCGTCGCGGACGTCTTCCAGGCGCTCAACGACGTGGGCTTCAGCATCCCGTCGCAGGGCAGCACGTACTGGAACGGCGAGGCGATGGGCTCCGTGGACTACAAGGATCTCGACGAGACGCCCGAGGCGGTCGCGCGCACCAACGCGACGGTCGCGAACAACGCGGCGCACCTCGCCCGGCTGCTCGTCGCGCGGCCGTATTGACCGGCGCCGGCGGCCGCGTCCACCACCGCTAGCATGGCCGGGTGCCGGAACCTGATCCCCGACTCGTCGCGCGCCTGCGGGCGGCGGGATGCGTCTTCGCCGAGGATGAGGCCCGCCTGCTGACCGAGGCCGCCGCCTCGGACGCCGAACTGGAGAGTCTCGTCGCGCGCCGCGTCGCCGGGGAGCCGTTGGAGCCGCTGCTGGGCTGGGTGGAGTTCTGCGGGCAGCGCATCCACGTGGATGCGGGGGTGTTCGTCCCGAGGCGGCGCACCGAACTGCTCGCCGGGCGGGCTGCCGCGCTCGCCGCTCGCGCTGCTCGCCGTCCCGGCCGGCCGGTCGTCGTGGACCTGTGCTGCGGCGTCGGCGCGATCGGCGCCGTGGTGGCCGCCCGGGTGCCGACGGCCGACGTGTACGCGGCGGACGTCGATCCTCTCGCGGTCGCCTGCGCGCGGAGGAACTTGCCCGCCGACCGGGTCTTCGAGGGCGACCTCTTCGTCGCGCTGCCGGTCGGACTGCGGCATCGGGTGGATGTGCTGGCCGTGAACGCTCCGTACGTCCCGACGGACGCCATCGCCCTGATGCCGCCGGAGGCGCGCGACCACGAGCCGGCCGCAGCGCTCGACGGAGGAGCCGACGGGCTGGAGTTCCACCGCCGCATCGCCGGGGAGGCCTCGGTGTGGCTCGCGCCCGGCGGGTCGCTGCTGATCGAAGCCGGTGAGGAGCAGGCGCCGGTCTCCGCCGCGCTCTTCGCAGCCTCCGGCCTGGATACGCGCATCGAGTCGGACGAGGAGTCCGGCGCCACGGTGGTCATCGCGTCTGCCGTCGCCGACTAGCGCATCCCTTCACCGGCGGGGCGTGCAGGGCTACCGTGCGCGACATGAGCACGCTCGCTGCCGCGCGGCCCGCACCGGCCGACCGCGTCCGTCAGACGCTGGTGATCGCGGGGACCGTCGTCGCGGTGATCGGCGCGGTGGTGGGCTCGGGACTGGCAGGAGGCACGCCCATCCCGAAGGTCGCGGGCGGCGCCCTCGGGCCGGATGCCACCCTGCTCGCGCCGGGAGGTCCGGCCTTCGCCATCTGGTCCGTGATCTACGCAGGACTCATCGCCTACGCGATCTGGCAGGCCCTGCCCTCGCAAGCGGCACGCGAACGCCAGCGCCGCGTCGGTTTCTGGATGCTGGCCTCGCTTCTGCTCAATGCCGCCTGGATCCTTTCGGTTCAGGCCGGACAACTCGGCGTGTCCGTCGTCGTCATCGCCGCGCTGCTGGTGGTGCTGTTCGCCGCGTTCGCCGTCCTTCGCATCCACCCGGCGGAGTCCCGGGTGGATGCCGTCCTGCTCGACGGCGTGGTCGGCCTGTACCTCGGCTGGGTGATCGTGGCGACGGCCGCCGACGTCGCGGCCTGGCTGCTCACCTCCGACCTGCTCCGCTTGGGCGGGAACCCGCACGCCTGGGCGATGGGGGCTCTCGCGGTTCTCGGCGTCGTGGGATGCATCCTCGCGCTGGCGGGTCGCGGGCGCTTCACCCCCGCCCTCGGGTCCGCGTGGGGCCTGGCCTGGATCGGCGTCGCGCGACTGACCGGCTCCCTCCCCTCCGCGCCGGTGGCGATCACCGCCTTCGCGGCCGCTGCGCTTCCCCTCCTCGTGGCGCTCGCCGTCCGCGTCACCCGCCGCCCCCGCACGCGCTAGCCCCCCCAGCCTCGCTCCCCACCATCGAGTACACGAAGACTGCACGCTTCGGGCGCGGTTTGCGTGCAGTCTGTGCGCTGTCTCTTATACACATCTCCGAGCCCACGAGACACTCGCTAATCTGGGGGGGGGGGTTTTTTTTGTGGGAGGGGGGGGGGGGGGGGGGGGGGGGGGGGGGGGGGGGGGGGGGGGGGGGGGG
>NZ_JBNDHX010000169.1:0-4500 GCF_056755275.1 Leifsonia sp. HAY1-4F | reverse complement strand
GGGGGCGAACAGACACACCCCCACCCCCCCCCCACCGCAGACCCCCCTCTCCTCCCCCCCCCCCCCCCGCTTCTGCGTTCGCTCCCTCCCGCTTTGGTAAGGTCTCCCCCGATGCCCGCTGACCTGAACCGCCTCGCGTCCTGGCTGCGCTGCCCGGTGTGCGCGGCGGACCTCGAACCCGTCGACCACCTGACGCTGGGCTGCGCCAACGGCCATCGCCACGACGTCAACAAACGCGGCTACGTCTCCCTGCTCGGCGGAGGCAGCAAGCACCTGGGCGACACGTCCGGGATGCTGGACGCGCGGGACCGCGTCCTCGAGACCGGCGCCTACTCCCCCATCGCGCAGGCGGTCGCTGCGGCCACCGCCGGGACGCGGATCCTCGACGCAGGCGCCGGCACCGGCCACTACCTGCGCGCTGCGCTGACCGCCGTGCCGTCGGCGCTCGGGCTCGCCATGGACCTCTCGCCGCAGGCGGTCGCCCGGGCCGTCCGCTCGTCGGACCGAATCGACGGGCTCGTCGCCGACACGTGGCGCCCCCTCCCGCTCCGGTCGGAGGGTGCGGACACGATCCTCGATGTCTTCGCCCCCCGGAACCTGCCCGAGTTCCACCGCGTCCTCCGCCCGGGAGGGGTTCTGGTG
This sequence comes from Leifsonia sp. HAY1-4F, assembly GCF_056755275.1. Taxonomy (NCBI): domain Bacteria; kingdom Bacillati; phylum Actinomycetota; class Actinomycetes; order Micrococcales; family Microbacteriaceae; genus Leifsonia; species Leifsonia sp. HAY1-4F. Next base: position 3,858 of record NZ_JBNDHX010000169.1, on the reverse strand, counting down.
GTCGTCGTGCCGCGTCCCGATCACCTCGGATCGCTGCGGGCTGCGGGGACGATGCTCGACATCCCGTCCGACAAGGCAGTGGACGTCATTGCCACGTCAGAGGCCCTGTACGCCCTTCAGACGCGCGAATCCGTCGGGTACGACTTAGCACTCACGGACGACCTCGCCGCAGCTCTGGCGGGCATGGGCCCGTCGGCGCGCCACGCGGCAGCCGAGGACACGACGGGCGAGGGCGCGGCCGCCGGCACACCGGAGACGACCCGCGTCTCCGTCGAAGTCCTCCGCCTCGCCCGCCGCTGACGAACCAGCACCCCGGACGCGACACGCGTCTCCGTTGACGTCTTCCGCTGATGCCCGCACCGCATCCACTGGTCCCGACATGCCGTTTCGAACGCGCCGAAACGGCATGTTGGGACCACCAGTTGGCGTCGTCGGACGATCCGTGGGACGCAACACGCCGTTAGGGCGAGGCGCGTGGCGGCGTGTTGCGTCCCACGGAGGGAACCACCGACGCAAAGGGCCGCCTCGCACGGATGGAGCCGCCACGCGAAAGGGCCGCCTCCCGGAGGAGACGGCCCTTCGTGCGAGGTGCGACGTGCAGGTCAGCGGGCGAAGTAGCCGCGGTAGTACTCGTAGACCCAGCCGACGAGGCAGACGAGGGCGAAGGCGACGCCGATGAAGCAGATCCAGAAGCCCACGGCGAGGCCGAGGATGACCAGGCCCGCACCGACGGCGAGGGAGAACGGCCACCAGCTCCACGGGCTGAAGTGCCCGAGCTCGGGGTCGCCGTCGTCGATGTTCGCGTCGAGGCGGTCCTCCGGCAGCTCACCGCCCTGCGAGGCGTGCGAGCGGCCCACGTAGAAGGCGATGAACGCCGAGAGGATGGCCGCGAGCAGCATGCCGACGGTGCCCACCCACTCCACGTTGCGGTGGAACTCGTCGAGCAGGTTCCACAGCGTGTAGACGAGGGACGACAGGACGAAGAAGATCGACAGGATCCAGAACAGGATCGCATTGGCGCGCATGGATTACCTCACCTCGTCGTTCGCGATGTCGTGCACGGGGGCTTGCGGGGCGTCCTTGGCCGCTCCGATCCCGATCGGGATGCCCGCCTCGGGGTGGTTCAGGTCGAAGGCCGGGGACTCCGAGCGGATGCGCGGGATCGACGTGAAGTTGTGCCGCGGCGGCGGGCAGCTGGTGGCCCACTCGAGCGAGCGGCCGTAGCCCCACGGGTCGTTCACGGTCACCTTCGGCGCGTTGCGCGCGGTGAGGTAGACGTTCACGAAGAACGGGATCATCGAGATCGCGAGGATGCCCGCACCGACCGACGACACCTGGTTCATCCAGGTGAAGCCGTCCGACGGCAGGTAGGTCGCGTACCGTCGCGGCATGCCGACCACGCCCAGCCAGTGCTGGATGAGGAAGGTCGTGTGGAAGCCGATGAACAGCAGCCAGAAGTGCCACTTGCCCAGCCGGTCGTTCAGCATCTTGCCCGTCCACTTCGGCCACCAGAAGTAGAAGCCGGCGAACATCGCGAAGACGACCGTGCCGAACACGACGTAGTGGAAGTGCGCCACCACGAAATACGTGTCGGACACGTGGAAGTCGAGCGGCGGCGACGCCAGGATCACGCCGGTCAGACCACCGAAGGTGAAGGTGATCAGGAACCCGATCGACCACAGCATCGGCGACTCGAAGGTGAGCGAGCCGCGCCACATCGTGCCGATCCAGTTGAAGATCTTCACGCCGGTCGGGACCGCGATGAGCATCGTCATCAGCGAGAACCAGGGCAGCAGCACCGATCCGGTGACGTACATGTGGTGCGCCCACACGGTGACCGACAGGGCCGCGATCGAGATCGTCGCATAGACCAGCGTCTTGTACCCGAAGACCGGCTTGCGGCTGAACACCGGGAAGATCTCCGACACGATGCCGAAGAACGGCAGCGCGATGATGTAGACCTCGGGATGCCCGAAGAACCAGAACAGGTGCTGCCAGAGCAGGGCTCCGCCGTTCGCGGCGTCGTAGATGTGCGCATCGAACACGCGATCGGCGGCCAGCGCGAACAGCGCAGCGGCGAGAACCGGGAACGCCATCAGCACGAGGATCGAGGTCACCAGGGTGTTCCAGGTGAAGATCGGCATCCGGAACATGGTCATGCCCGGGGCGCGCATCGTGATGATGGTCGTGATGAAATTGACCGCACCGAGGATGGTGCCGAAGCCCGAGAGGCCGAGGCCGAGCACCCAGAGGTTGCCGCCGAGCCCGGGCGAGAACGTCGTGCTCGACAGCGGCGCATAGGCGAACCATCCGAACGAGGCGGCGCCCTGCGGGGTGAGGAAGCCGGCGACGGCGATCAGCGAGCCGAACGAGTAGAACCAGTAGGCCAGCGCGTTCAGCCTCGGGAAGGCCACGTCCGGCGCGCCGATCTGCAGCGGCATGAGCACGTTGGCGAATCCCGCGAACAGCGGCGTCGCGAACATCAGCAGCATGATCGTGCCGTGCATCGTGAAGAGCTGGTTGTACTGCTCCCTGGTCTGCACCACCTGAAGACCCGGCTCGAACAGCTGGGCGCGGATGATGAGGGCCATCACGCCGCCGATGAGGAAGTACACGAACGAGGAGATCAGGTACATGTACCCGATGGTCTTGTGATCCGTCGACGTGATGTAGTTCACGAGGATGTTGCCCTTGCGGACCGCACCGTTCGCGGTGAGGATCGTGGACGCAGGCCTCGGAGCCGCGGTGGCTCCCGGTGCGGGTGCTGTCGTCGTCATCAGTCTGTCCTACTCGTTACCCGTAGGGGCGGCGCCCGTTCCGGGCAGGTTCTGGTTGCGGTCGTACTCGGAGCCCAGCTGACCCGTGAATCCCTGGTCGCGCAGGCTCTGGATGTGAGCGTCGTACTCCGACTGCGGCACGATCTTCACGTTGAAGAGCATCGCCGAGTGGTATTCGCCACAGAGCTCGGCGCACTTGCCGACGAAGGTGCCCGTACGGTTCGTGGTCGAGAAGTACAGGTAGTTCGTCTTGCCCGGGATGACGTCCTTCTTGTACAGCATCGCGGGGACCCAGAAGGAGTGGATCACGTCGCGCGAGTCGAGCTGGATCGTGATCGTCTTGTTCTCGGGCAGGTACAGGGTCGGGATCTTGCCCTCCTGGACCGCGCCCTGTGTGGCGCTGTTGTCGTCCGGCTGGACCTGGACGCCCGGGTCGTAGACGTTGTCGGTCACGTAGTTGAAGTCCCACGCCCACTGCTTGGCGTACACCTGGATCTTGAGGTCCGGGTTCGCGTACGGCTTCTCGATCGCCGCCTGGTCGCGGGCGGTGAAGGCGAAGAAGCCGAGGACCAGGATCAGCGGCACGACCGTGTAGAAGATCTCGATCGGCATGTTGTAGCGCAGCTGCGACGGCAGGCCGGTCTGGCCCTTGCGCCGGCGGTAGACGATGACCGTCCACAGGATCAGTCCCCACACGATGATGCCGACGATCAGGAGCACGATCCAGCTGGTCACCCACAGGCCGCTGATGCGGTCGGTGTGGTTCGTGACGGGCGGCTGACCCTCCACGAAGCCCGGGAGGAATCCGTGCAGCTGAGCCTGCGTGCAGCCCGCAAGCGCCACGACGAGCATCGCAGCGATCGGGATGGCAGCCCATCGGAGACGGCGATTGTGACGCACCGGTGACCTTTCGAGTGACTACGGGGACAGTTCACATGCAACTGTATGTGGCTGTATCCACCCTACTCCGACTGACACCCTGATCAGAACAAAAGGGCCGCCCTGTGGAGGGCGGCCCTGTGTGTTTTCGTGTGCTATGGAACTCAGTGGAAGGAGTCTCCACAGGCGCACGAACCGGTCG
>NZ_JBNDHX010000168.1:0-4530 GCF_056755275.1 Leifsonia sp. HAY1-4F | reverse complement strand
GGAGTTGGAGAACACACTCGTGCTCTTCACCAGTGATCACGGCGACATGATGACCGAGCGAGGGATGGTCCAGAAGCGGTGCTTCTATGAGTGGTCGGCACGCGTGCCGCTCATAGCCCGGTTCCCCGACGCCCTGCACGCGGGTACCCGGATCGCGCAGCCGGTGTCGCTGATCGATCTGCTACCGACAGTTCTCGATGTTGTGGGTGTTCCGGAGCCGCGCCGAGCGCACATCAATGGGCGGAGTCTGCTTCCTCTCATCGCCCGAGCAGACTCCGACCACGACTTCGCATCGCCCACCGACACCACCGAGAGTCCCGTGTTCTCCGAATACCACTTGGAGAAGGTGTTCGCCCCGTGTTTCATGGTGCGGCTCGGCCACTTCAAATACATCCTCGTGCACGAGCACGATGAACAACTGTTCGACCTGGACGCCGACCCGGGGGAGCGGACAGACCTGAGCGAGGATCCCGCTGACCAGGAGGTGCGGGACGCGTTACGCGCGCTCGTACTCGATCGTTTCGATCCCGCACGACTTTCAGCCGAGGGGCGGGCGAGTATCGCCCGCCGCGCAGTGGTACGGGATGCGATGCGACACAACGGCACGCATTGGGACTACGAGCCGCGGTTCGAACCGACCACGCAATTCGTTCGGTGAAGGGACCTCTGGGATCGCATCCACTCGGGTGGACTGCCTCGGGGAAGGGTCACTGATACCAGGCGGCTTTCGCCTGAGCCGGCCAGTCAGACAGCGATCCGGCCGCCGTCGACCGGCAGCACTGCTCCATGAACGTGTCGGGCGTCGTCGGACGCGAGGAACACGATCGCGTCGGCGACGTCGTCCGCGCTGCCTGGCCGCCCGGCCGGGGTCGTGGACGCCAACTGGTCGAGCCCCTCTCCCATGCCGGCGCTGCCCTCCGTGCGGGTGGGGCCGGGACTGACGGCGTTGACCCGCACGCCGGAGGGGCCGAACTCGGCGGCCCACGCCTTGGTGAGCAACTGCAGGGCGGCCTTGCTCGAGCCGTAGAGCGCCATGCCCGCCATACCGAAGTTGGCGACCATTGTCGTGACATTGATGATCGCGCCTTCACCCGCCGCGACCATCGCGGGCGCGAGCTCGGCGACGAGGATGAACGGAGCCCTGACATTCACGGCAGTGACCGACTCGAGTTCGTCGTCGGTCACGTGCTGGGTCGGTCCGAACGGGAAGATCCCGGCGTTGTTGACCAGGATGTCAACCCGTCCGCCCGAGATCTCGAGGGCCCGTCGCGCGAGATCACGCACGCCGTCAGTGTCGCGCAGGTTCGCGGCGACGAAGTCCGCCGTTCCGCCGGCACTGCGAATGGCGTCGACAGTGGAACGGCCGCGCTCGGCGTCGCGCCCACTGACGATGACGTGCGCACCGGCCTGGGCGAGTTTCAGGGCCGTTGCGCGGCCGATCCCGCTCGTGGAACCCGTTACGAGAGCCGTGTCGCCGGTGAAGTCGATAGTCATGTTCTTCCTTCGGTTGGAGTGAATCCTCCAATCGTCGCCACGAAAAAATGGAGTGTCAACTGCAAAACTGGTAGCCTCCCCATCATGGCGTTTGCGACTCACACCGACCCACCCGTCCGCGGCTTCACCGCCAAGGGTCAGGCCACTCGCCAGCGGATCGTGGATGCGGCCTCGAAGCTGATCCTCGAGCACGGCGTAGAGAGCGCAACACTGGAAGAGATCCAGAGCGAGGCGCGGGTGAGCGCCTCGCAGCTCTATCACTACTTCACCAACAAGAGTGCGCTGATCCTGGCCGTGATCGACCACCAGACCGAAGCGGTGCTCGGTGTCCACCGCACCGTACTTGCTCGGCTGGACAGCTTCGAAGCGCTTGTCGAATGGCGAGACGTGATCGTAGCGACGCTCGATGCGCAGAACTGCATGGGCGGATGCCCGCTGGGGTCGCTCGTCGGCGGGCTCGCCGAGTCGGATCCGATCGCGCGCGGCGCGCTCGCGGAGTCGTTCGGCGAGTGGGAGGGCCTCCTGCGAAGTGGGCTGATCGCGATGCGCGACCGTGGGGTGCTACGGAACGACATCGACGTAGATGCGCTCGCTCTCAGCATGCTTGCAAGCGTGCAGGGCGGCCTGCTGCTGAGTCAGGCGCGTCGCGACTCGAGCGCCGTACGGGTTGCGGTCGATACAGCCATCGAGTACCTCCGCACACTGAGAACGTGACGATCGAAGCTCCCTCAGAGGGTGTGAGGAGGCTCTGGACACGCATTCCGCTCGTCGCGTCTAACCCGTCACGGCGTGGATGACGCGGCTCGGATGCCGGCGAACAGCAGGTCCAGCATCCTCCCCGCCTGCCCGGCTTGGAGTGAGTCCGTGGCGAGGAAGATGCCGACGAGGCTGGCGGCGACATCCTCGGCTCGCACGTCCTCGCGGAGCGTGCCGGCCCGTGCGCCCGCATCGAGGAAGCGCTGCAGGGTCTCGGTGATGAGGGCGCGGGTGTCGGACGCGCTGATCACCCCTGCCTTCGACAGTGCGCGCAACGACTCGGCCATGCCGCGTTTGCGGCCCACGAAGTCGGCGTATTCGTCCATCCAGAGTCGAAGAGCAGTGGCGGGATCGTGGGTGGCGAGCAGTTCGGCGGCGCGGGCAACGACCAGCGCAAGTCCGTCGCGGTGAACGACCTCGACCAGGGACTCGCGTGTCGGGAAGTGCCGGTAGAGGGTGCCGATCCCGACGCCGGCCCCGCGGGCGATCGCCTCCAGGCTGACCGGCTCGGCTCCTGAGGAGAACGCGGCACGTGCCGCCTCGAGGATCAGCTCCCGGTTTCGCTGGGCGTCTGCGCGGACGCGAGGTGCGACTCGCTCCGGGGCACCGGCGACCGTCGGCTTGGCGATGGGATGCTCGGAAACCATAAGCGGAGGTGCCTCCGTTAATGCTATCGTTCGGGTTGCGGAGGAGCCTCCGCTACGTTCCAGTATCTCAGAGGAGCACCGCACATGTCAGAAACAACCACTGTCCGGCCCGGCGGCGAAGCGCTCCTGGCCGGTCGTCCGATCGCGCGCATCGGGTACGGGACGATGCAGTTGGGCGAGCTGCCGGTGCACGCCGGCGCGGAGCCCGACGAGGCGGTCGCCCTTCTGCGTCACGCCGTCGAACGCGGCGTCAACCACTTCGACACGGCGCAGTTCTATGGCTCGGGCTTCGCGAACGAGATGCTGCACCGAGCGCTCGCGCCTTTCCGCGACGACATCGTGCTGGTGAGCAAAGTGGGCGCGAAGACCAGCCCGGAAGGCACGGGATTGGTGCCGGCGCAGAAGCCGCACGAGCTGCGCGAAGAGGTCGACGCCAACCTCGCCGGCCTCGGAGTGGACCGGCTGGGAGCCGTGAACCTTCGGCGCACCGGCGGGGGAGTCGGACTGCAGTCGGTCGGCGACCAAGTGGTCGATCTCGACGATCAGCTCGCCGAAATGATCGCCCTGCGCGATGAGGGAAAAATCGGCGCGATCGGCCTGAGCAACGTGACTCTCGAGCAGCTGCAACAGGCGCTGCCCGCGGGCATCGTCACCGTGCAGAACTCGTACAGCATGCTGGATCGCTCCGACGAACCGCTGCTCGAACTCGCTGAGCGCGAGGGCATCACCTGGGCACCGTTCTTCCCGCTCGGCTCGGCCTTCCCCGGATTCCCCAAAGTCACCGAAGCGCCCGAGGTCCAGGATGCCGCCCGGGCCTTCGGCGTCACGCCCGCCCAGATCGGACTCGCCTGGCTGCTGCAGCACTCGCCGCAAATGCTCCTCATCGCGGGCACCCGCAACCTTGCCCACCTCAGGGAGAACATCGACACCGGCCGCATCGCACTGGACGCAGCGACCGTCGCAACACTGGACGCGCTCGCCGGCGACCGGCGCTGACCGTGCCGCAATAGACGAACCTTCTGCGGACGAGATGAACTGCTCGGGTCGGTGGCGATGGCCGCCCGCATGAGCGCGACGCACGCAGCCATGAGCTGCGCGACATTCGCGTCGGCGGCGAAACGGAAGGACACGATGTGTCCAGGATATGTCTCCGGATGTCCCCAAGCCCGAGCCCGAGCCCGAGACCGAGACCGTCTGCCTGAATTCCGGTCTTGTATCCTGCTCCGTCAGAGTCCGTCGATCGTCCCATCAATGGTGACAGGCCCCGGCGCGGGCTGATTCATGTAAGTGTGGGGCGGCGACCAGGTCACGATGAGGTTCCGTCGGCCGGCGTGTTTCGGGCCGACCGTGACAGCGTCTACCCGGTCGGCGTTGCCGGTGGACAGCAGGTACTCGGTGATCTGCAAGCAGATGAGTGGGCGGAGTGCGCCTTCGACGACACTGGCTGTCCTCAGTGGGCCGAGGAGATCGGTTACCGGTGGCCCGGTGTACTTGGGACTGGTCTTTGTCCCGAACAGGCTGTCCTGGAGGGCTGCCGCTGCGAGATCGTCGGCACTGTAGGTGTGGTGTCCGTCGCTAAGGCTTGTGCGCATCGATATACCGGATCGCTGAGACTGGTTAGGGACACGCACGT
>NZ_JBNDHX010000167.1:0-4516 GCF_056755275.1 Leifsonia sp. HAY1-4F | reverse complement strand
TCCGTCGTCGGCAGCGTCAGATGTGTATAAGAGACAGCCCCACCGTCGAGTACACGACGATTGCACGCGGCAAGCGCTTACCCTGTGCAAGCTTTGTGTACTCGACGGTGGGGCTCGGGGCTCGGGGCTCGGGGCTCGGGGGTCAGGCGTCGCGGGTGAGGAGCGGGCGGAGGCGGTAGGGGATGAGCTCGCCCATGTCGAGGGACGTCTCGGCACGATCGACGCCGTCGGTCGACTGGATGATGCCGGTGATGCGGAAGAGATCCTCCGCATCGACGCAGACGACACGCAGCAGCAGGTCGGAGGGACCGGAGAGGCCGTGCGCCTGCACGATCTCCGGGATCGCCGCGAGGCTGTCCACCACGGCGGCGAGCCGCTGCTGCCGGACGTGGACGTTCACGAACGCGGCCAGCGGATACCCCGCGACCCGGGCCGAAATGCGCCGCTCGAACGACAGGAAGGCGCCGCTGCGCTCCAGCTCCGCCACCCGCGCCTGCACCGTGTTCCGGCTGAGGCCCAGACGGTCGGCGAGCGAGACGTTGGTCGATCGGGGGTCGTCGGCGAGGGCGAGGAGGATGCGGCGGTCGGTCGTATCGAAGCTGCGCATAGTGTGAAAGCTAGCACTCTTCGTGCTCGCGAGATAGTGCATCCTGCACGGTCGACACGCCGATGGTTGTGCGCGCTGTTCGCGCGGCGTAATCTGCCTCTAATTCCGGCAAGGAGGCCGGGAGCCGGTCGGGCACGCCACAAGCGGGCCGGCCGGGCGCGAGAGTGAAGGTTGCGTGAACCGTGACGATCGACAATCAGCCGGCCACCCGTCGGGGCGGCTCCCACATGGACCTCGGTCACCTCGACCAGTTCGGCCTCGGCGAGACAGCACTCGGCGAGTTCGCCCTGGTCCGTCTTCTGGATGAGAACGGCGTCCGCCACGAGGACGAGCGCTTCGACGCCTGGGTGTCCGACATCGGTCCCGATCAGCTCCTCGATCTCTACGAGGACATGCGCGTCATCCGTCGCATCGATTCCGAGGCGACCGCCCTGCAGCGCCAGGGCGAACTGGGCCTCTGGCCGCCGCTCCTCGGACAGGAGGCTGCACAGATCGGCTCCGGCCGGGCCCTCCGCTCCGACGATTTCGTCTTCTCCAGCTATCGCGAGCACGGCGTCGCCTACTGCCGTGGCGCCGGCCTCGTCGACCTCCTGCGCGTCTGGCGCGGCACGACGCAGAGCGGGTGGAATCCCTATTCGATCAACATGGCGACGCCGCAGGTCATCATCGGTGCGCAGACGCTGCACGCGACCGGGTATGCGCTCGGCATCCAGGCCGACGGGACGGACGCCGTCGCCGTGGCGTACTTCGGCGACGGCGCCACCAGCGAGGGGGATGTCAACGAGGCGCTCATCTTCGCGGCGACCTACGCCGCCCCGGTCATCTTCTTCTGCCAGAACAACCAGTACGCCATCTCGGAGCCGGTCTCGCTGCAGGCGCAGCGTCCCATCGCCGACCGTGCGCCGGGCTTCGGCGTGCCGAGCGTCCGCGTCGACGGCAACGATGTCCTGGCCGTGCTGGCGGTCACCCGCGCTGCCCTGGACCGGGCCCGCAGCGGAGGCGGCCCCACCTTCATCGAGGCGGTCACCTACCGGATGGGCCCGCACACGACGGCCGACGACCCGGCCCGCTACCGGGATGCGGCCGAGGTGGAGCAGTGGCGCGGCAAGGACCCGCTGACGCGTGTGGAGGCGTATCTGGATGCGCAGGGCGCGCTCACCGAGGAGCGGAAGGCCCGGATCGCCGGCAAGGCCGACTCGGTCGCCGCCGAGATGCGCGCAGGCATCACGTCCCTCGTCGACCCCGACCCGCTGTCCGTCTTCGACAACGTGTACGCCGAGCCGCACACCGGCATCGCCCGTCAGCGCGACCACTACTCGCGCTACCTGCGCACGTTCGTGGGGAGCGACGGACGATGACCTCTCTCACCATGGCGAAAGCCATCAATGCGGGCCTTCGTCGCGCGCTCGCGTCGGACGACCACGTCGTCCTCATGGGCGAGGACATCGGCACCCTCGGCGGCGTGTTCCGCGTCACGGACGGCCTGCAGACCGAGTTCGGCCCGCGCCGGGTAATGGATTCGCCGCTCGCCGAGTCCGGCATCCTCGGCACGGCTGTCGGGATGGCGTACCGCGGCTACCGGCCCGTGGTCGAGATCCAGTTCGACGGGTTCATCTATCCCGCCTTCGATCAGATCGTCAACCAGGTGGCGCGGATGCACTTCCGCACCGAAGGCGCGGTGCGGATGCCCATCGTCATCCGCGTGCCTTTCGCGGGTGGTATCGGCTCGGCCGAGCACCACTCCGACTCCCCGGAGGCCTACTTCGCGCACACCGCAGGACTGCGCGTCGTGAGCCCGTCGGATCCGCAGGACGCGTTCACGCTCATCCAGCAGGCCATCGCCTCCGACGACCCTGTGCTGTTCTTCGAGCCCAAGCGCCGCTACCACGCGAAGGGCGAGGTGGATGAGGATGCGCCGCTGGCCGACGCCCGCCCGATGGGCACCGCTCGGGTGCTGACCGAGGGCACGGACGTCACCCTGGTCACGTACGGCGGCCTGGTGCAGCTCGCGCGGGATGCTGCCCTGGCAGCCGGGGACGAGGGCGTCTCGGTCGAGGTGATCGATCTCCGTTCCCTGTCGCCGCTCGACGTCGACACCGTGGTGGGATCGGTGAAGCGGACCGGCCGCCTCGTCGTCACCCATGAGGCCGCGCTGTCCGGCGGCCTCGCGGCCGAGATCTCCGCCTCCATCACCGAACGGTGCTTCTATCACCTGGAGCACGCGCCGGTGCGTGTGACCGGGCACGACATCCCGTACCCGCCCGCCCGGCTGGAGTCCGCGCATCTGCCGGACCTGGACCGCATCCTGGACGGCATCGACCGCGCCATGGACCGGCCCAACTCGCTGACCGGGGTGGAGGACTGATGGCGGTCAAGCAGTTCGCCCTGCCGGATCTCGGCGAGGGTCTCACCGAGTCGGAGCTCGTCGCCTGGAAGGTCGCGGTGGGCGACACCGTGCACCTCAACCAGATCATCGCCGAGGTCGAGACCGCCAAGGCCCTCGTGGAGCTTCCGGCTCCGTATGAGGGCCGGGTGTCGAAGCTGTTCGTCGAGCCGGGAGTGACGGTGGCGGTGGGGGAGCCGCTGGTCGCGTTCGAGGTGGATGCGGATGTGCCGCTCGAGGACGCTCCTACGGTGCCTGCCGAGCCGGCCCAGGTGGGGGATGCGTCGGCTCAGGTGGCGGATGCGGCTGGCCAGGCTGAGGATGCGTCGGGCGAGGATGCGGATGCGGCCCGTGCCTCGGCAGAGTCGAGCCAGGCTGCGGCCGCACCGGACGGGCGCGAACCGACGCTGGTCGGGTACGGCGCACGGCCCGAGTCGCAGGCGCGTCCGGCGCGGAGGGCACGCCCGGGACTGGCGCAGGAAGGACGGCAGCGTGCCGGCGTCGCGGTCGCGTCGAGCGCTGCAGCGGCGGCGCCGACGGCTCTGGCCGAGCGGCCGCGCGCGACCCCTCCGGTGCGCAAGTTCGCCCGCGAGCTGGGCATCGACCTGGCCTCGGTGTCCGGTTCGGGCGATCGCGGGCTCATCACCCGAACCGATGTCGAGGCGTACGCCGGCAAGCGGGATGCCACCGCGCCGATCGCGACCACGCCGACCGCGACCTCGGCGACCGCCACCGGCCCGGCCGGCACGGGCGCGGCGTCGCGCGAGAAGCGCATCCCGATCCGCGGCGTGCGCAAGGCGACCGCCGACGCCATGGTGCGCAGTGCGTTCGGCGCGCCCCAGGCGACGGTCTTCCTGACGGTGGATGTCACACCGACGACCGAGCTCGTCGCACGGCTGCGGGCGCGTCCGGAGTTCGCCGAGGCGCGCCCTGGCCTGACCGCGGTGGTCGCGAAGTCTCTGCTGCTGGCCATCCGCCGCACCCCCGAGGTGAACTCGCGCTGGGACGAGGCGAGCAACGAGATCGTCCAGGCGGAGTACGTGCACCTCGGGATGGCCGCAGCGACCCCGCGCGGCCTGCTGGTGCCCGTCATCCGGGATGCCGACCGGATGACGCTCGGCGACCTCGCTGACGCGATCAGGAAGCTCGCCGAGACCGCTCGCGCGGGGCGTACGGCCCCGGCCGACCTGAGCGGCAGCACGATCACGATCACGAACGTGGGAGTGTTCGGTGTGGATGCGGGGACGCCCATCCTCACGCCCGGCGAGGCCGCCATCCTCGCCGTCGGAGCCGTCCGGCGACAGCCGTGGGAGCACGACGGAGGCATCGCGCTGCGGGAGGTGCTCACGCTCGCGCTGACCTTCGACCATCGGATCGTGGACGGCGAGCAGGCCTCGCGCTTCCTCGCCGACGTCGGCCGCATCCTCTCCGACCCCGCGTCCGTCCTCGCCCTCGTCTGACCGCCCGTCCCCCCGTCGAGTACACGAACCTGTCTCTTATACACATCTGACGCTGCCGACGACGGA
>NZ_JBNDHX010000166.1:0-4632 GCF_056755275.1 Leifsonia sp. HAY1-4F | reverse complement strand
GGATATGGACTGGTCGTCGTTTTCGCAGGAATCGCGCAGGTTACGTCCGCCTCTCGCGGCGGTGCGTCCGCGTCGGCTGCATCGCTGAGTGCTGGCATCGCGTTTGCCGGAACGGGTGCAGTGATCTTCATCCTCGGGATCCGTCACGCGCGTCTCGTTCGCGCGGCGTTCCGCCGAGACCGCGCTAGCGGAGTAAATCTGACCACCTTTGGCGACGAGGTCCGCGGGTATGTTGCAAATGCGAGGAAGATCTTCGCGGGTCAGCCCGGAAGAGACTCCGCTGGCTGACCAACCGTGTGACTGACAAGTACCCACGGCGAATAGCCCGCACTCTCACAGTGGGCCTCAGTGCGAAAAACCGAGTCTTCGCTTTGATATGTGCGGCGCCACCACCCGTTTGAGTCGTCTGCCCACACCGGAGCACGGGTCGGCTCGACCGCGAAGACCCGCGAGCTTCGTCTCGCCAACGCGAACGGCCCAACGATGCGACCATCGCTACTGGCACCATCGATGCCCGGCACGAAACGCAAGGGCCCCCAGATCTGAGTTGCAGGATCGTGGTCTCGGTCGATTGTTGTGTGATCAACGTCGTCGTCGAGCACACGGATAGTGATTCGATCGAGACGGTCCAGACTCGGAGGGCCATCGAACCGGACACGAAGGTATGTCTGAGCACCTACGCGCTCGAGCGTCGCAAGCAGCTGAGGCGTTAGCTCGGAGTGCCGCCGATCCACTTCGATCTCAGCCAGCTGCTTCGATGAGCGGTTGGACGCAACGGCTGCGCGCCAAGACGCAACGGCTGCGACCGCGGCAGTCACAGCAGCGACTGCGCTGACAATCGAGGCGGGATCCACGTTGTCACCCTACTGGCTCGACTCGACCGTTCTCGCGGTGGCTTCATCCCGAAGGCGACGGTTGACCGGCGAGCGTCCAGCGGGCGAAGTAGTCGCAATTTCCGCCAACTCTATTTTCCGAGCCTCACCGCGTGCTGGGATCAGTTCCGCGTGGTTTCAACCGCCAACTAATGCGGCTTCCGCCAGACCAGGTAGTTGAGTCCCTCGGATTCGTCTGCGCCCAGTGCGATATCGATCGCCCGAGAGCGCCGGCTTTCCCGAGCGCGGCACTGATGTCGAGGCGGGAGCTACGCGCCCACAGCAGGTGCTCAAGAAGCTCCTCGCGCCATTCTTCCGAAACGCCCCGACCCTGCTCGAGACTTAGGACAGTGATTGTCTCAGCCAGCTCTTCGTCAGTGAAGTTCTTCTGCTCATAGCACCGCTCATTCCAGACGCGGAGGCCTACGAGCCATCTAGGACGACACGACGGCGTCCCCGCACTAGTGGACGATCGTTTCAAGCCATATGTGCCGTTAGGGTACGGCTTAGAGCAAGGGAAGGACACAGTTTGTTTCAACGATGGCCGCGTCGCACGCGTATGCGATTCCAATTCGGCGCCGGACTGTTCTTTTGCTTCGTATCTGTGATCTTTTTGCTCACCGGCGGTGCAGCGGAAGTCTTTATTCCCGTTCTGATCGCAGTAGGGATGTTCTGCGGAGCCTACGTGCAGCGCGCCAAACTGCGACGCGAAGAAGCGCCATCAACCCGCCCCTAAGCCTGACGCGACAACTTCCCCTAGGGGTCGGACCCTCCATTGCCACCCAAGAAGCAAACAGTGATCCCGCTATCGGCTCCCTTTTTGGTGGGCATGGGCGTCGACGGCCTAAAGTTTCACACATTCTAGGTCGCCAGGATGGAGTACCCAATGGATCACAGCAAGCGTCTCTTCCTGGTCGTGTACGACTATGGAATGGGTGGTCTCTGGGGGTTGATTCGGGCGCGCTCGGAAGACGAGATCCTCAACCGCTACCCCGAACTTGTTGTCGCGCAAGAACGCCCGAATTGGATGACCCCGGAGGATTACGTGCAACTCGGGCGGACTCGGACTTATGACATTGACGAAGCGCCAACCGGAATTCTCAATGCGGTGTTGTCGGACAGGACCCATGAGTAAGACGCGTGGCGCTCAATCCGCGCTGACGCCGTTATGAACAACATCACAGGAGGCAGAGTCGGTGGCCACGTCGGAGGAAAGCACCGCTACCTTGAACAAGACATTGCGTACTTCTCCAGCAAAGGCTAAGTGCCCGAAATCGTCCGTGCTTTAAACCCCCTAGCCGGGAGGCAGCACCGAGGAACAGGATTCCTCGAAGCGGCGCACAAGGCTGGGAGCTGACGCCAGCCCGCTCGCATCAAGGGCGCTTCGCGTCGCCATGCGATCGAGCAAGCTCGACCCCTGACCCGGCTCCATCCCGAGCCTGCCGCAGCTCACATGCCGCGACATCGCAACACGACCGCACCCGCACTGGCCGTTCGGTGAGAACTTTCCGTACTGACTCAAGCGCGGCTCCGCCGCGCGGTGCGCTGCTCGGATTCGACGGGCCAGACGCACCTATCGCTCACAGAGCTGAGCGGCCCAGTCCCGAAAGACCGGGCCGCTCAGTTGACAGCAACCGTGACAGCAACCCGCCGCGATCCGGGTGCGTCCCCGGCGACACCAGCGGACGAATACCCGCGGAATTCCGCCGATCTTGGACGCGTGCGGACGCCGCCGCTTTGCCTACGGATCAGAAGGTTGGGGGTTCGAATCCCTCGTGGCGCACACTGTGATGTCTCGGGACATCGTGAACGGCTGAACCCTCGGAAACGGGGGTTCAGCCGTTTTTGCGTTGGTAGTCGCGGGTGGGGTCGAGGACGTATTCGGCCAGGACGGTGCCGTCGTGGGTGGTGATGGTGGCGTCGTTGTTGTGGATCAGGCAGATGATCTCGGTGCGGGCGTGGGCGCGGCCGATGCCCAGGTGGAGCATGCGGCCGTGGTGGCGGAGGCTGATCTTGCCGTGCAGGTCGATGGTGTCGTAGCGGACGCGCCAAAGACCGGGATCGCCGGGTGGGGTGGGGGTGGCTTTCGGGATCAGCTGGTAGGCGAATTGGGGTGTTCGGCGGCTGAGGGCGCGGTGGGGCCGGATGGTGTTGTAGTGCTGACGGAACCGGTCGAGGATCTGTTGGAGTTCCTCGGTCGTCTTGGCGGGGTGGGCGGCGAGGTGCTGTTTGAGGGTTTGCCAGAAGCGTTCGATCTTGCCTTGGGTGGTGGGTTTGAAGGGGCGGCCGTTTTTCTGGATGATGCCGTTGAGTGCCAGGAGCGCTTCGAAGGCGTTGCCGGCTCCGGTGCCGGCGGCGTTGCCGGCGTAGGGGGTGGTGTAGACCATCCCGTTATCGGTCAGTGTTGCGGCAGGGTAGCCGTGTTCAGTAGCAGCAGCGGTGAAGGTGTCGGTGACGATCCGGCCGGTGACCCGGCGGTGAGCTGACAGGTGCAACAGGTAGCGGGAATGGTCGTCCAGCCAGCCGATGACCTCCAGGTCCTGCCCGGTGGTGAGCTGGACGTGAGTGAAGTCCGATTGCCAGAGCTCGTTGGGGCGGTCCGCGGCGAAGCGTTGCCAGGAGGAGCGGGGCCGTTTGCGGGGTTGCGGGATGATCGGTGAGGATGCGCCAGATCGTCGACCGGCTCAGCTGGAGGCCCTCACGGGCGAGAAGCTCAGCGATGGTGTCGGCGCCGGCATCCATTCCGTTGCCGATCAGCTCCTGTCGTAACGCCCGCACCCGTTCTCGGACCGTCGCCGGTGTCTGGTTCGGTGATCTCGTCGGACGGCGCGAGTGGGGCTGGAAGGCCGCATCGCCTTCCTCGAGCCATCGGTGATGGAGCTTGTGAACCAAGGGCTTAGAAACCCCGAACCGTTTGGCCACCTCCCCATAACTGAGGCCCTGGACGGTGACGGCTTTAATCAGCACCTCGGCTTTGCTCACCGTTCACGATGTCCCGAGACATCAAATCCGCACCACCGAGACCGTTCACGATGTCCCGAGACATCAAATCCGCACCACCGAGACCGTTCACGATGTCCCGAGACACCCGTTCACGATGTCCTGAAACCAGACACCACGTGGCGCACACTGGTTGAGACAGTAGAAAAGCCCAGCTGATCAGGCATATCGCCGGCGAAGCGGGGCTTTTCGTTTCGCCGCACCGCACCGCTCCCGCCGCCCGCGCCCCGCGGCTCAGCGCGAGGGCGGCGCAGCGGTGCTCGACCGGACCACGAGCCGGGTGTGCAGCACGGAGGAGCGCACGGGCTCCGGGCGCTCCTCGATCTCGGCGACCAGCAGCTCCAGCGCCCGGCGGCCGATCGCCTCGAACTCCTGGTGGATGGTCGTGAGCGGCGGCCAGAAGGAGTCCGACTCGGCCATGTCGTCGAAGCCGACGACGCTCACCTCCTCCGGCACCCGGCGACCCGCCTCGTGCAGCGCGCGCAGCACACCCAGTGCCATCTGGTCGTTCGCTGCGAAGACGGCAGTGATCTCGGGCCGGGAGGCGATCTCCTGGCCGTGCCGGTAGCCCGCGGCGGTGGACCAGTCCCCGCGGAACACCTCGGGCACCGGAGCGCCGGCCTCCTCCAGCGTCCGGCGCCAGGACTCCTCGCGGCGGCCGGCGGAGTACGAGTCCTCGGGGCCGGAGATGTGCCAGACGGTGCTGTGGCCGAGGTCCAGCAGGTGCCGTGTCGCCTGGCGCGCGCCTTCGGCCTGGTCC
>NZ_JBNDHX010000165.1:0-4748 GCF_056755275.1 Leifsonia sp. HAY1-4F | reverse complement strand
GGCCTCCAGCTCCGCCCGCCCGGCATCCGTGATGGCGTACACGGTCTTGCGGCCCTCCGTCGCCTTGGTGACGAGGCCCTCCTCCTCCAGCTTGGCCAGGCGCGGGTAGATGGTGCCGGCGCTCGGGCTGTACGTGCCGCCGAAGCGCTCGGTCAGGGCCTGGATCAGCTCGTAGCCGTGCCGCGGAGCCTCGTCCAGGAGGCTCAGCAGATAGAGGCGGAGGCTGCCGTGCGCGAACACCGGAGTCACGCCGACGCCTCCTGCTGGCCCGCGCCCTGAGCCGTCGCCGCGCTCCGCAGCACGGCCGCGTCGCCCGACACGGAGTTGACGTTGATCTCCACCCAGGTGCCGTCGAGGACTCCGGAGGTCCCGGTGTATCCCTTCCCCATCCCGCCGACGACGGTCAGGTTGTCCAGCTGCACCCGTCCGGAGACCGTGTTGACCCGGTAACGGGCGCCGAGGGCCTCCGGGATGCGGATGGTCGTGTCGCCGGAGACCGTGTTCACGGCGATCTCGTCGGGCGTTCCGGTCACATCGAGCATGATGTCGCCGGAGACGCCGTCGGCCGAGAACCGGCGGATCGCGCCGGTGGCGGTCACGTCGCCGGAGACCGTGTGGGCCGAGATCCGCCCGGTGTGATCGCGGACGGACAGCTCGCCGCTCACCGAGTTGAGCTCGATGTCGCCGACGAGCCCGTCGACCACCACATCGCCGTTGACAGTGCTCAGTCGCGCATCCGTCCGCAGCCCGGAGATGAGGGCCGTCGCCGAGATGACGCCGAACTTGAGCGCGACGTCGCGCGGCACCAGCACGCTCACGTCCGCGCGGGCGTTCGACCGCATCGACTTGAACACCTCGATGAAGTTGTCCCACCGCAGCTGCGGGTGGTCGATCTCGAGCCGGTCCTCGTCGATGAGGATCTTGAGGTCACGTCCGCTCACCGAGTGCACCTCGATGCGCGCGCCGGGCTCGTCGTGCCCGACGATGTCGATCTGTCCGCCGATGAAGCCGACCTTCAGCGCGCGGACGACCTCGATATCGATCGTCCGGCTCTCGCCCGGCTGGATCAGCCACTTCTCCTGTGCCATTGCTTCCTGCTCCTTGCTCGTCCGGCCCGTGCCGGGGCCGTCGGTGATTCGCGTTATATCGCGACTGTTGACGAACTCACGTTATATCGCGTTTCGAGGCGATGCAAGCCGTTTCGCGGCATCGGAGCGAAGTTTCAGGGTGCCGTCAGGGGGAACCCTGAGCGACGAATGCGACCCGGATGCGCAGGCGGAGTCGCAGGGGCAGGGGGATCAGCGGGGACCGATGAGAGGCGGGCCGTCGCGGACGACGAGGCGCGGGGCGACCAGGCGATGACGCGGATCGGACACGTCGCTCTCGGCGTCCACCCGGCCGCCGTGGGCGCCGGTCAGCAGCTCGAGCACGCCGGCGGCGACCTCGTCGAGCGACTGGGCCACGCTGGAGAAGCCGAGCGAGGCAGCGATGGGCGTGTCGTCGTATCCCACCACCGGGATGCGGCCCCCGGTCGCGGTCAGGACCCCGATGGCCAGCGAGTCGGACACGCACACCACGCCATCCACCGGCCCGGCCTGGGCTTCGAGCCGACGGACCGCGTCGGCTCCGAACGGGACGACGTCCTCGGTCTCCACCTGCAGCAGGCGGAGTTGAGCGGGAGAGAGTCCGCTGCCGGCACGCATCGCCTCCAGCCAGCCGGCGCGACGGTCGTCTCCCGTTCCCGAACCGAGCGGCCAGCCCACGAAGCCGATGCGCCGCGCCCCGAGCGAGAGCAGGTAGGCGGTGGCGTCGTGCAGGCCGGAGCGGCCATCGACGTCCACCCAGAGATGCTCGGGGTCCGTCATATCGTCGATGCCCCACGGCCGGCCGAAGGTCACGAATGGCAGGCCGTGCTCGATCAGCCACTCGGTGCGCGGGTCGCCGTTGAAGGTCGAGGTCAGCACGAACGCGTCGACATCGGCAGCATCCGACAGCCGCCGGAACTGCTCGATCTCGTCCTCAGGACCGGTCGCGGTGAAGAGCAGGACGCGCAGGCCCTGGCGGTCGGCGCGCTCCGTGAGGGCGTGCAGGAAGCGGTCGAGGATGCTGCCCGAGATGCCATCCTGCGTGATCGGGTCGAGGCGGATTCCGATCGTCGAGCTCTTCTGCGTCCGCAGCCGGCGGGCCGAGGCGTGCGGCCGGTAGCCGAGCGAGCGGATTGCCTCCTGCACGCGCTCCCGGGTCTCCGGGCGGACGAGCTCGGGGGCGTTGAGCACGTTGGAGACCGTCTGGCGGGAGACTCCCGCGACGCCGGCGACGTCGCTGACGGTGGGTTGTGCTCCCATCGCGGCTCCCTCCTCGACGCTCGCCCATGCCCTCGGCGCACGGATGCGCCGGGTCGGATATGACCATACTGCCCGCTTGACACCCCGGGAACCGCGTGGCTAATGTGTCAACCATTCCTGGTTTGATCGTTCAAACTCACCATAGCAGTTGCAGATTTGATCGATCAAACGCTCCCCAGGAATCAGCACGGCCCAGTTGTCCACAATTTCCAGCACCGTTCCTGGGTGCGCTCCATCGTCGGGGCACACTCAACAGCGAAGGAGAAACACGAATGCGCAGAATCACACACCGCTGGCTCGCAGCCGGCGCTGTCGCCGCCGCGGCGGGGCTCGCCCTGACCGCCTGCGGCTCCGGCTTCAGCGGCAGCAGCGGCGAATCGACGGGCAAGCTCACCTCGTCCGACAAGCCGCTGACCGTGATGATCGGCTCGTCCGGCGACGCGGAGACCGCCGCCGTGAAGTCAGCGGTGTCGGCCTGGTCCTCGAGCTCGGGCACCGCGGCGAGCGTCGTCGCGGCGAGTGACCTGAACCAGCAGCTGTCGCAGGGTTTCGCATCCAAGAAGCCCGCCGATGTGTTCTACCTGTCGACCGACGCTCTGGCCGGCTACGCCTCCAACGGATCCCTCCTCGCCTACGGCGACCAGCTGGCCAACAAGAGCGACTTCTATCCGAGCCTGGTGAAGTCGTTCACGTACGGGGGCAAGTTCTACTGCGCCCCCAAAGACTTCTCCACCCTCCAGCTCATCATCAACACCGACATGTGGAAGGCTGCAGGCCTGACCGATGCGGACATCCCGACCACCTGGGATCAGCTCGAGTCCGTCGCCAAGAAGCTCACCAGCGGCAACCGGGTCGGTCTCGGGATCTCCGGCGAGTACGCCCGCGTCGGCTCCTTCATGGTGCAGGCGGGCGGCAATCTCATGAACGATGACAGCACGAAGGCGACAGCGAACAGCGACGCCGACGTGAAGGCTCTCGACTTCGTCAAGAAGCTGCTCGACGGCGGAGAGCTGAAGTACGCGAAGGACCTCGGCGCCGGCTGGGGTGGCGAAGCGTTCGGCAAGGGCCTCGCCGCGATGACGATCGAGGGCAACTGGATCACCGGGGCGCTCAAGTCGGACTTCCCGAATATCCACTACACGATCGCTGAACTGCCCAAGGGCCCGGCCGGCCAGGGCACCCTCCAGTTCACCAACTGCTGGGGCATCGCCGCCGACAGCCCGAACCAGGCCGCCGCTCTCAAGCTGGTCGAGAAGCTGACCAGCAAGGACGACCAGCTGGCGTTCTCGAAGGCGTTCGGGCCCATGCCGTCCATCAAATCGGCCGCTTCCGAGTGGAAGTCTTCCAACCCGGACCTGGTGCCCTTCCTGAGCGCCGCCGACTACGCCAAGGGCGTTCCGACCGCGAAGGGGGCAGCCGACGTCGTCACCGACTTCAACAGCAAGCTCGAATCGCTCGCCACCGGCGATCCGAAGGCGATCCTCGACGCCACGCAGAAGAACCTCGAAGCACTGCTGAAGTAGGGACGCACCCGTCATGTCCGCAACCACGAGTCGGTCTCGTCGCACCGGTATCCGGAGCGGCGAGGCCGCCTCGGGGTGGTTGTTCACCGCCCCGGTCATCCTGCTCCTCGGCGTCTTCCTTGTCGTCCCCGTGCTGATGGCGCTCTGGGTCAGCTTCTCCGACTGGGGCGGCCGCGGCAGCCCCTTCTCGTCTGGAGTGCACTTCGTGGGCTTCAGCAACTACACGACGCTGCTCGCGGGCGGAGGGCTCGCCGAGCAGGACTTCGACATGTCACTCAAGAACAACGCCTGGTATGTCGTCCTGGTGGTGCCGATCCAGACCGCCGTCTCGCTGGGGCTCGCCGTCCTCGTCAACCGGGCGATCCTCCGCGGGCGCGGCTTCTTCCGCACCGCCTTCTACTTCCCGTCCGTGACGAGCTCCGTGGCCATCACAGTGCTCTGGCTGTTCTTGTTCAGCACCAGCGGGGCGGTCAACACGATGTTGTCGTGGGTCGGCATCCACGGGCCCAACTGGTTCAACGACCCGACCGGCATCTTCCACGGCCTCCTCCAGGCCTTCGGTGTGACGCAGGGACCGGCGGCGTTGACCCAGAACGCGGCCCTCGGCGTCTCCTGGTGGGACTGGCTGGGCGGGCCGTCGGTCGCGATGACGGCGTACATCATCATGGCCGTGTTCACCACCAGCGGGACGTTCATGCTCCTGTTCCTCGCCGCCCTGCAGAACCTCGGCGGCGATGTCACCGAGGCGGCGATGGTGGATGGGGCGAACGGCTGGCAACGATTCTGGAGGATCACGCTGCCCCAGCTCCGGCCCACCCTGTTCACCGTGCTCACTCTGGGACTGATCGGCTGCTGGCAGGTCTTCGACCAGATCTACACC
>NZ_JBNDHX010000164.1:0-4757 GCF_056755275.1 Leifsonia sp. HAY1-4F | reverse complement strand
ACAGCACATCGACGCCGGGCAACGCAGAGGCGACCACGTGCGGGAGCACGGCGTCGGCCATGGAGCAGGCCACGGCCGTGCGCTCCACGTCGAAGTTGTCGGCGACCCAGCGGACGATCTCCTCCGCGGTCGCGTTCTCCAGCTCACGTGCGCCGCGCTCGGCGAGAGCGCGGAGCTCGCTGACCGGCCGGAGGCCGGCGGGGCGTGCCGACAGGCTGCCCAGGTTCGTCGCGGTCATTGCAGCGCCTCCTCGTCGGCCCGGTGCGCCCAGTGGGCGAACGTCTCTTCCTCGGTGCGGTCGGACAGGAACCGCGTGACGATGCGCTCGACGTAGTCCGCGATCCCCTCGGCGGTCACCTTCAGCCCGCGCACGGTGCGGCCGAGTCCGGCCTCCTCGCGGTCGTGGGAGGCGAGGCCGCCGCCGAGGTGCACCTGGAACCCGGGCACCTGGCCGCCGTTGCCATCGGGGAGCAGCTGGCCCTTGAGGCCGATGTCGGCCGTCTGGATGCGGGCGCACGAGTTGGGGCAGCCGTTGACGTGGAGGCTGAGCGGGGTCGGCAGGTCGAGGCCTGCCAGCCGGCGCTCCAGCTCCTGCACCGCCGTCGCCGCCGTCACCTTCGTCTCCACGATCGCGAGCTTGCAGAACTCGATGCCGGTGCAGGCGATCGTGCCGCGCCGGAACACGCTCGGCCGCGAGGAGAGCCCGAGGTCGTCGAGGTCGGCGACGGCCTGCTCCAGGTTCTCCTCGGGGATGTCCAGGGCGAGGATCTTCTGGTGCGGCGTCGTCCGCAGCCTGGTGGAGCCGTGCCGTTCCAGGAGGTCGGCGAGCTGTCCGAGCGTCGTGCCGGAGACGCGGCCGACGAACGGCGTGACGCCGATGAAGTAGCGGCCGTCCTTCTGCTTGTGGACTCCGACGTGGTCGCCGGGGGTCGTCGGCGCGGCCGGCGCCGGCCCGTCCGGCAGCGGCTCGCCGAGGTACTCGTCCTCGAGAACCTGGCGGAACTTCTCCACGCCCCAGTCGGCGAGCAGGAACTTCAGGCGGGCCTTGTTGCGCAGCCGCCGGTAGCCGTAGTCGCGGAAGATCTGCACCACACCGTGCCACACCTCGGGGACCCGCTCGGCCGTGACGAAGGCGCCGAGACGCTCCGCCAGCCGCGGCGTCGTGGAGAGGCCGCCGCCCACCCAGAGGTCGAAGCCGACCCCGAGCTCGGGGTGCTCGACCACGACGAATGAGACGTCGTTGATCTCGTGGACCACGTCCTGGCTCGGATGGCCGCTGATCGCAGTCTTGAACTTGCGCGGCAGGTTGGCCAGCTCAGGGTCGAGCAGGAACCGGTCGGCGATCTCCTGGATCAACGGCGTCGGGTCGATCAGCTCGTCTGCGGCGATCCCCGCCACCGGCGAGCCGAGGAACACGCGCGGCACATCGCCGCATGCCTCCGTCGTGCTCAGGCCCACAGCCTCCAGACGCCGCCAGATCTCTGGCACGTCCTCCACCCGGATCCAGTGCAGCTGGATGTTCTGACGGTCGGTCAGATCCGCGGTGTCGCGTCCGAACTCGGTCGAGATGCCGGCGATCGTGCGCAACTGCTCGGTGGTCAGCTGGCCGCCGTCGATGCGGACCCGCAGCATGAAGTACTCGTCCTCGAGCTCGTGCGGCTCGAGGGTGGCGGTCTTGCCGCCGTCGATCCCGGGCTTGCGCTGCGTGTACAGGCCCCACCAGCGGAACCGCCCGTGCAGGTCCGTCGGGTCGATGGAGGCGAAACCGCCATCGGCGTAGACGCTCTCGATCCGTTCGCGGACCGCGAGACCGCCGTCCTCCTGCTTCCACGCCTCGTTCCCGTTGAGCGGCGCCTTCCCGTCGATGGCCCACTGACCGTTCGGCCGGGCGTCGGATCGGCGCGGCCGAGCCGTCGGCGCGGGGGCGCTCTGTTCGGAGATCGTCACGAACTCGTCCTTTCTGAACTGCAGGCGGATCGGAGATCGACGCTAAGCGGCCAAGGGTCCTGGACGGAATGCCGGGGGTAATAAACCGACGCAATGCGGAGACCGTGTACGACCGCTCAGGCATCCTGGGACGACCGAAGCGGGCCGCTCCGACGGCCCGCGCATCCACGTCGCGGAGAGCCCATGATCGCCATCCTCACTGTCTCGCACGGCACCTCCGACCCGCTCGGCCAGCGGGCCATCGAGGGATACGCCGAGGCGATCCACCGCGAGGCCGGGGCGGACGTCGCCGCGCACGCCTTCGTCGATGTTCAGCAGCCGGAGGTGGGCGCCGCGCTCAGCGATCTCCCGGCCGACGCCACCATCGTGATCGTTCCGCTCCTGCTGTCGCGCGGCTACCACCTCGGCCACGACATCCCGCAGGCGGCGGCCCCCTTCGGCGAGCGCGTCGTCATCGCCGGAGCGCTCGGCCCGGATGCCCGGCTTGCCGACGTCCTCCGCCGCCGGATCGGGGAGGCCGAAGCGGGTCACCGGGACACACTGGTGCTCGCGGCCGCCGGATCCAGCGATCCGGATGGCGTTCGCGACGGTCTCGATGCCGGCGCTCTTCTCGCCACCGCCAGCGGCCGGGAAATCACGGTCGGCTTCCTCAGCGCGGCCGAACCACGACTGGATGCTGCGATCGCTCGCGTGCGGCCCGCTCCGGACGCCACGGGCCGGGTCGTCGCCGCGAGCTATCTGCTGGCTCCCGGCTTCTTCCACGATCAGGTCCATAAGGGTGATGCGGACATCGTGACCGATCCCCTGCTGCGCGCGGACGCTCCGCCGGACCCGGAACTGGTCGCTCTCGCTCTCGACCGCTACTTCGCCGCGCTGCCGGACTCCACGTCGCCCTGAGCGGCCGCCACGAAATGGCGCCGACGCACGAGCGCGACCACGGACGCGACCAGCCCGGAGCCGGCGCCGGCGAGCAGGACGAAGGCCGTAGCGATCACCCCCGGCGTCGACCACGACGATTCGGTCGTCAGGCTTACGATCGCCGCGACGCAGAGAAGCGCACTCATCACGGCGAGGAACACGAGCGCCCGGCCGCGTTCGGTGTCGCTGTCCGGCATCCGGGACCTCCTCCACGCTCTGGCACACTCACAACGGATCGGGGGAAGACTATGCGGCCGGCGGGAGGGGCGAAAGGCACGGTTACGCCGTGTGAAGCCGGTGCCAACGGTGTCCTACCGGTGGGACAGTGATAGGATCCGTCCTATGGATAGGACGATAACGGACAGTGGATGCTGCGGGAGGTGACCCATGGACGTCGATGACGTGAAGACGATGCTTGAGACCGGTCGCGTTTCCACGGTTGAACTCGCACGTCGTTCCGGGGTGTCCCGAAACACGCAATGGCTGCTCCGGCAGGATCCGACGAGGGCCAAGCTCAGCACGCTCCGCGAGCTCGCTCTCGCTTACGGGCTTGACCTCGTCATCCAGACACAGCCCGCGAGCGATGCGCTCGCATCCGCTGCGGCACGATGGATCTTGGGGGACTTCACCGATCCCGGCGCATCTGCCACTGCGATCCAGGACTGGGTTGTCAGGCTCCAGCGATGGACGGGGGACACAGAGCCCCTGAAGGTGGCTGCGGCTGCCGCAACGGTGGCCGCACCGCAGAACCGGACAGGGTCCGTGCTGCTCCGGGGGCGAAAGGATGCGACGCGAATGGCATCGGCCGGATCGGCATCCGGCCAGCCGTGGGCTCTTTCCGGAGGGCCGGCCTTGACCGCACTGGGCATCGAGGTGCCGTCGGATGCTCCCACCGTCATGTGGGCCGCCGAGCCGTCACGAATTCGGGAACTGCTCGGGCCGACTCACGAGCCGACTCGAGTCCTGGGTGCGGCCTCCGTCATCATCGCGCCATCATCCGACCTCGTCGTCGCCGGTGCGACCGAGGTCGACGGGATACCGCTCGTCACCCCCGTCCAGATGCTGATCGATTGCCTCGGCGTCGGCGGGCCGCTCGCGGAACTCGCCGAGACCGTGGCGAAGGAGTGGTGACTCATGGCGGAACGACCGACCTGGGGCGCACGCCCGGGTGACTACGGGAACACCCCGCGGCGAGCGGACGCCGTTCGCGGGGTTCAGGCGAGTCGGAGAGAGACATCCCGCGCCGGTGAGGAGTTCGCGGTCACCGGCATCATGTGGGACCCGTCGCTCGTCGACGTGGCGAACATGGGCGGGACGGGGGACGTCGGTCGAGCCCTCGCTCGCTTCCGGTCCCGCTTTCCGACCATGATCTGGGACGCAGCACGATTGGAGGGCAACGCGTTCACCTTGCCCGAGGTGCAGACCCTCCTGGAGGGTGTCACCGTCGAGGGCAAGCGGCTGGACGACCAGAACCAGATCCTTGCGCTGAATGAAGGATTCAACGAGATCGACCGGCTCGTCGGTGACGGGGCTTTCGCCCTGACGAAAGCGGTGTCCGACAGGATCCATTCGCTGATCGCGGTGCACGAAGCGATCGAGTCCGGCAGCTTCCGTGGCGAAGGTTTCGCTCGTCGCGGTGGCAATGTCCAGCTTTCGGACGGCCGCGTCATCGATGGACGCCCGCACGGTGAGGGCGGCGAGACGCTGCGGGTCGCCTATCAAGACCTGCTCGACTACCTGTCGACTCTGCAGGATCCTCGGCACCGAGCGCTCATCTACGCCTCGAGCGTTATTCGGCACCAGCTCTACTTCGACGGAAACAAGCGCACTGCCAAATTGATGGCATCCGGTGAGCTGATGTCCAACGGGTTCGATGCGATCAGTATCCCGTA
>NZ_JBNDHX010000163.1:0-4990 GCF_056755275.1 Leifsonia sp. HAY1-4F | reverse complement strand
GGCCCAGGCGCTGCTGAGCACGACGCTCCGGGCCTCCACTCCGTCGCTCGCGACGATCAGCGGCAGTGCAGGCAGGATCGAGACCGACACCCCGTTCTGGGGTCCGAGCGGCCTCCGGGTCTTCGACTCCGCCGGGGTGCTGCTGTCCCACTGGCGCGACCCCTACGGCCGCCCGCACCGCGACGGCATGGCGTACGAGGCGGCGGCGCTTGCGCGCTACGTGGCCGAGGGACGAAGCGAGTCGCCGCTGCATCCCCTCGCGGAGGCCGTCGACACGCTGGCGACGATCGACGAGGCACGCCGCCAAGTCGGGGCGACCCGCGTGGAGTGAGGCGCAGCGTCGGCAGCGCGAGGCACAATGGACAGGTGCTCGACTCCGCTACCTACCGCACGGCCGACCTCTACCGGCCGGGAGTGCTCGCGGACCTGAGCCCGGCGCGTCCCGCGCCCGTCCCGGTCGTTCCGGCCGTCCCCGGGCAGACCGGGCACCTCGCGCGCGTCGTCGCACGGTCGAGCGACCGCGCCGGCTGGCTCCGGGCCCGCAGCCGGGGCATCACGGCTACGGACGTGGCCAAGCTCTCGTCGCCGCGCTCGATCCGAGCCGCCGCCTACGACAAGCTGCACGGGACGGGCTTCAGCGGCAACGTCTTCACCGAGCACGGCCGCTCCCGCGAGCCGGAGATCGCGGCCTGGGTGGCGGCGACCCACGGCATCCAGCCCTCCGACCTGCTCTTCCACGCGGAACGCGACCGCCGGCACCTGGCCACACCGGACGGCCTCATCCTTCGGAGCTCCGGACGCATCGAACTCGCCGAGATCAAGACGACGAACAAGCCGCTCCGCAGCATCCCGCGTCCGTACCTTCGTCAGATCTGGTGGCAGCAGTACGTGCTCGGCGCCGAGCGGACGCTCTTCGTCTGGGAGCAGCACGACGGCTTCGTCCCGCTGGGAGACGAGCCTCGCTGCCGCTGGGTGGACCGCGATGAAGCCGAGATCGCGAAGCTGGTCGCCCTCGCGGCCGACCTGATCGAGGTGCTCCGTCAGGCGACCTCGACGGCCGCGCCTGGTTCGGGCCCCACCCCTGTGGATGAACCGGCGGCGGCGCCGGCCGCCGCTACCGGATCCACCACGGCCATGACCGGGATGCGCGTCAGCGCGACGGCGTAGACCGCGATCCAGCCGACCGCAACGGTCGTCCCGACCAGCTCGAACCAGGCGCCGACATCCGCTCCCACGCGGACGATGGCGAGCAGTCCCCCGATGATCGTGATGACCGCGACCGTCGCGCAGGTCACCCGGGACAGCCGGGAGATGCGCGGAAGGCTGCGGCTGAATCCCACCTGCAGCATGGCGAAGCAGGCGGCGGCGAACCCGACCACGGCGGACACCGTGTGGATGAGGTCCTGCGGCGTCGACTTCGGGTCGACCAGGGGCACCGGGCAGTAGGCCGTGCACGTCACCTGCGACGCCAGCACGAAGCACAGGGCCGCGAAGCCCAGAGTCAGCGCGGGCGACCAGCGGTTCAGAATCGGGGCGGACGAACGGATGTGCCCGCTGGCCAGCGCGATCGCGAAGCCGCCGGCCGCGATGAGCAGCAGCGCGACGGCGAACGGTCCGGCGGTTGCGGCGCCGCGCGCGCCCAGCTCGCTGACGTAGACCGCGTAGGGCACGGTCAGCCGGGCGGCCCAGATGACGGTGAGCCCGCCGAGCACGCACAGCGTCCCGATCGCCAGGAGCACGGGCACCGCGCGCTGCCAGCCGCGCGCCACTACCGGGAGGCCGAAAGGCTGGCGGGAGATCCGCAGCAGTCGTCGCACCTGTCGCTCCTCGGTCAGCCGTCGTGGTCCCGGTCGTCTGACCGGTGTGCCGCGGCCGACCCGTGTCAGCCACGCCGGCCGTGGTCGGCCGGGTCGCAGCATCCTAACCGGCGTGCGGCTGGGAACGTCCTGGGGGTATCCGAAACACACTGTTCACATCTGGTGACCCGACCGTAACACCGGCGAAGCACGGGCAGGATTGACTGAGAGAACGCCACGCCGCCAGCGCGGCCGACCGACGAGGGGACGACGGATGCCGAAGACGATGCGGGCAGCGCTGCTGGATACGGCGGGAGCGCCGGAGGCTCTGCGCATCGGCGAGATCGCGTACCCCGATCGCGTCAACGCGGAGTTCATCGTCAAGGTCGTCGCATCCAGCGTCAACCCCATCGACGCGAAGACGCGGGCCGGACGCGGAGTGTTCAGCGCCATCCATTCGTTCCCTGTCGTGCTCGGCCACGACTTCAGCGGTGTCGTGGTGGAGTCGCCGTACAGCGCGCATCCGCTCCGTCCCGGCGACGAGGTGTTCGGGATGGTGATGGTCCCGCGACTCGGCGGAAGCTACGCCGAGTACATCGCCGTGCCGTCGCTCAGCGTCGTGCGGAAGCCGGCCACGCTCAGCCACATCGAGGCCGCCGCCGCCCCGCTCGCGGCCCTGACCGCGTGGGGCATGGTCGTCGACGTCGCCAAGGCGCACGACGGACAGCGGATACTCATCCACGCGGGCAGCGGAGGGGTCGGCCACTTCGCGGTGCAGTTCGCCTCCTACTTCGGGGCGCACGTCATCGCGACCGCATCCGGATCCAAGGCGTCCTGGCTGCGTTCGCTCGGCGCCGCGGAGGTCGTCGACTACCGGACCACCCGTTTCGAGGACGTGGTGCACGACGTGGATGTGGTGATCGACCTCCTGGGCAACGTGCACGACAACACGGGGAGCCGCTCGCTCGCAACCCTCCGCCCCGGCGGGCTCATCGTCAACGCGCCGACGGGAAGCTGGCCGACGTTCGCCGAAGACACCGCAGCGGCGGGCGTGCGCGGCACCGACTACAAGGTGGCGCCCGACGGCAACACCCTGGGTGTCATCGCCCGCCTGCTGGAGTCCGGGAACGTCCGGGTCCACGTCGACCAGATCTTCGAGCTCGAACAGATCGTGGACGCGCATCGGTCGATCGAGAGCGGCCACACCCGGGGCAAGATCGCGCTCAAGGTCGCAGAGGGCTGAGCGCTACGGGGCCGGCGGGAGCGCCCGCTCCATCACCCAGTCGTCCTCGTACCGATCGCCGACGAGGAAATGCTTGGACCCCACCTGCTCGAAGCCGTGCTTCGCGTAGAAGCGCTGGGCCTTCGCGTTCTCCTCGTTGACGCCCAGCCACATCCCCGCAGCGCCCGCAGCCGTTCCGGCGTCGAGACTCGCGGCCAGGAGCCGGCCCGCCACGCCTTCGCCGTGGTGCCCGGGGAGCACGTAGCACTTGCTCAGCTCGGCGGTGGGGCGGATGCGGAGGCAGGAGCGCACGTCCGCATCCGACGGTTCGCCCAGGTTGACCATCGTGTAGCCGACTGCGGAACCGTCGGCGTCCTCTGCGATGAGCAATCGGCGCGACGGATCGGCGAGGTAGCCGGCGAATCGTTCCTCCGACAGAACCGAGGCGATGAAGGCGGCCTTCGCCTCCGGGGTCGTGTGCGGCGGGCAGGCGAGCGGAAAGGTGGCCGCTGCGACGGCGGCCAGGGCCACGGCGTCGCCGGCGAGGGCCGGGCGGATGGTGACGGTCACCCTCTCAGAGTAACCAGACTGCCGGCCGCCGACACGCAGCGGACCGGCCGCCTCCGATCGGGAGACGGCCGGTCCGGGATGCTGCGGGTCCGTCAGTGCCGGCCCTGTGCCACCCAGCTGAGCAGGTCGAACGAGACGCCTCCGAGGCCGGTGACATCGTCGTAGCCCTTCGCCGTCTTCAGCGACGTGTCCTGGTCCATGGTGACCAGGTAGGTGTTTCCGCTGATGTGGCTCGTGTAGACCAGCGCCTGCGGCGGGTTCTGCGGGAGCACATCCCGGAACGCACCGGGCAGGATGCGCTTCACGCCGTACAGCGTCGGGTTCGCGAACCCGATGGTGGCGTGCGTCGCCTGCTGCACGATCGCGATCTGGGCTGCCACGATCGGCGAGGCCAGCGACGTGCCGCCGTAGGTCTCGTTGATGTAGTCGCCGGTCGCCAGCGTCGTGTCGTTGACGATCGGCCGGATGCCGATCTGGAACCCGGTGTACGGGTCGGCCAGGGCCGCGACGTCCGGAGAGACGCGCTTGCCGTTCGCCAGGGCCGCCGGCACGACGCCGCGCTGGTAGTCCGGCTGCGCGAAGACCGCGCTGACTCCACCGCCCGCACCGCCGACGAACCGCGTGCCGGGCAGCGGCAGCGCGTAGCTCAGCGTGCCGTCCGGGTTCTTGACGATCTGGTCGAACTGGTCTCCCCACCCGGTCTCCCACGCGATCGTGCCGTTCTTGTCGATCGCCGTGCTCGTGCCGCCCACCGAGGTCACCCACGGGGAGGACGCCGGGAAGTCCGGGGACGCGTAGCCGAGGTTCGCGACCTCGTCACCGTTGTCACCGCTCGAGAAGTACAGCCCGATGCCCTCGCCGGCTGCCTGCAGCTGCAGGTTCACCTCGCCCTGGATCACGTCGGCCGGAACGGCTTCGCCCACGTTGCCGTAGCTGTTGCTGACGATGTTCGCGAGCTTGTTGTCGAGGATCTTCGACATCGCGATGTCCAGGCCGCCCGAGCAGTCCGTTCCGCCGACATACAGGATGCGTGCACCCGGTGCGATGCCGTGCACGGACTCGACGTCGAGCGTCTGCTCGCCCTGCCATCCACTCGGCTGCTGGCAGAGGGCCTGGTCGGTGAACTCGCTCGGGTTCGGCACCAGCTGCTGGTAGCTGGAGTTCGTCAGCCCTGGCTCGCCGTTCTGCAGCGAGTAGCTGTTGACGTCCTTCACGATGCTGGGGCTGGCGTACGCGTCGATGATCGCGACCGTCTGCCCCCTGCCGTTGATCCCGCGGTTACCGAGGTCGGTCAGGCCGTACGCGCTGCGGAGCTGCTGCGGGGTGTAGCCGCAGTTGTAGGTGCTGTACTGCGTCTGACCGTTGTAGGCCGGTGGGACGGTCACGACGTTCTCGCCGATGT
>NZ_JBNDHX010000162.1:0-5079 GCF_056755275.1 Leifsonia sp. HAY1-4F | reverse complement strand
TCCGTCGTCGGCAGCGTCAGATGTGTATAAGAGACAGTCCGTGAACGGATCCGGCCCTCGCCGAGTGGATGCCGCCTACAGCGCGGCGTAGACCTCGCGGAGCAGGGCTGCGGTCTCGGACGGCGTCTTGCCGACCTTCACGCCCGCGGCCTCCAGCGCCTCCTTCTTGGCCTGCGCCGTGCCGGCCGAACCGGACACGATCGCGCCGGCGTGACCCATGGTCTTGCCCTCGGGCGCGGTGAAGCCCGCAACGTAGCCGACGACCGGCTTCGTGACGTTCGCCTTGATGAAGTCCGCAGCGCGCTCCTCCGCGTCGCCGCCGATCTCGCCGATCATGACGATCGCCTTCGTCTCCGGGTCGGCCTCGAACGCGGCGAGCGCGTCGATGTGCGTCGTGCCGATGACCGGGTCGCCGCCGATGCCGATCGCGGTCGAGAAACCGAGGTCGCGCAGTTCGTACATCATCTGGTAGGTGAGGGTCCCGGACTTCGAGACCAGGCCGATCGAGCCCTTGCCCGTGATGTTGGCGGGCGTGATGCCGACCAGCGACTCGCCGGGCGTGATGATGCCGGGGCAGTTCGGGCCGATGATCCGGGTCTTGTTGCCCTTCTCCTTGGCGTACGCCCACGCCTCGGCGGAGTCCTGCACCGGGATGCCTTCGGTGATCACCACGAGCAGCGGGATCTCGGCGTCGATCGCCTCGACCATCGCATCCTTCGCGAATGCGGGCGGCACGAAGATGATCGAGACATCCGCCCCGGTCTTCTCGATGGCTTCGACGACCGTGCCGAACACCGGAAGCTCGATGTCGCCGTGGGTGACGGTCGTACCGGCCTTGCGCGCGTTCACGCCGCCGACCACCTGGGTGCCCGCCTTCAGCATGAGCGCCGTGTGCTTGGTGCCCTCGCCGCCGGTGATGCCCTGGACGATGACCTTGGAGTCCTTGTTGAGGAAGATTGACATTCTCGTTCGTCCTTCGCTTACTTCGCGGCCAGCTCGGCGGCCTTGTCGGCGCCCTCGTCCATGGTCAGGGCCAGCGTCACCAGGGGGTGGTTCGCCTCCCGGAGGATGCGGCGGCCCTCGTCGACGTTGTTGCCGTCGAGGCGGACCACGAGGGGCTTGTTGGCCTCGTCCCCGAGGATCTCCAGAGCCTTCACGATGCCGTTGGCGACCGCGTCGCAGGCAGTGATGCCGCCGAAGACATTGACGAAGACGCTCTGGACCTGCGGGTCGTTCAGGATGACGTCGAGGCCCGCGGCCATGACCTCCGCGGAGGCGCCGCCGCCGATGTCGAGGAAGTTCGCGGGCTTCACGCCGTTGTGCTTCTCGCCGGCGTAGGCGACGACATCCAGGGTCGACATCACGAGCCCCGCGCCGTTTCCGATGATGCCGACCTCGCCGTCGAGCTTGACGTAGTTCAGGTCGGCCTGCTTGGCCTTCGCCTCCAGCGGGTCGGCGGCGGCTTTGTCCTCCAGCGCCTCGTGGTAGAGGTGGCGGAATCCGGCGTTCTCGTCCAGGCTCACCTTGCCGTCGAGAGCAATGATGTCGCCCTCTTCGGTGAGCACCAGCGGGTTGACCTCGACGAGTGTCGCATCTTCGCCGGTGTATACCGCGTAGAGCTTCACGAAGACATCGGCGACCTTCTCGACGAGTTCCTCGGGGAATCCGGCGGCCTGAGCGATCTCCACGGCCTTGGCGTGGTCGAGGCCGGCGCGGGGGTCGACCTCGATGCGGGCGAGCGCCTCCGGCTTCTCCACCGCAAGCTGCTCGATCTCCATGCCGCCCTCGACGCTGGTCAGCGACAGGTAGGAGCGGTTGGCCCGGTCGAGGAGCACCGAGAAGTAGAACTCGCGGGCGATGCGCGCTCCGCCGGCCACCATGACGCGGTGGACGATGTGACCCTTGATGTCGAGGCCGAGGATGGCCTTGGCCGCCTCTTCCGCCTCGTCCGGGTTCTTCGCGACCTTGACGCCGCCGGCCTTGCCACGTCCGCCGGCCTTCACCTGCGCCTTGACGACGGTGACACCGCCGAGTTTCTCGGCCGCTGCGCGCACCTCCTCCGGCGTATCCGCGACGATGCCCGGAAGCACCGGGACCCCGTACTTCTCAAACAGGTCTCTGGCCTGGTACTCGTATAGATCCACGGTTATCCAATCCGCTGGTGTTCCGGTGCGCTCGTGGCTGCCGATCGACTTTTCCTGGCGGTCCGACGGGAGATAGCTCGACGCCGAGATAAATTCGCCACGACGAACTTTAGTCCCTCCGGCTGGACGGCCCGTAACCGCACGATGTGCTCACATTCGTCTCTGCGACGCAGTTGTCCACCGATGCCCCGCGTGACGGGTCGGGAGATCGCGTCCCCGGCGATGGTTGATCCATGACCCATCGACCTTTCACCCTCATCACCACCCTCTGTCTCGCCGGACTGGCCGTCTTCATCGGCATCCTGCAGAGCGTCCTCTGCGCCACGCCAGCGCGGGCACTGTCTGCAGACGGCCACGGGCCCGGCTATCTCTCCTCCGATGGCTTCTGGCTCGGCGCCTACCACTTCGACGACGGCGCCGTGGGCTTCTGCCTCAATCCCGGGAAGCGAGCGCCCGTGGGCCTGGAGTACAGCTACGCCGATCCGGCGGGAATGGGATGGTGGACGCCCGAGCAGTCGGCCGTCTTCGCGTACATCGCCCGGAGCTGGGCAGGCAGCGGCGATCGCCTGACCGCCGCCGCCGGCCAGTTGGCGACGTGGATGTACGCCGGGATGTCCGAGGCGGACGCGCAGGTACACGCCGGCCGCGCCGGGGCCGACACGGACGCCGTGTACGCCAGAGCCCTCGACATGGTCGCGGAGGCGACCACGCGGGGGTCGACCGGCGTCCGGGCCGCGGTCGTCATCGAACTGGCGGAGAACGGGCCCGGCCGGGTCCGGGTGGAGTTGACCGTCGACCGCCTGTCCGGTCCTGACCTGCTCGTCGCGGGCGCCCATCCCGTCTCGGTCACCCTCACCGGTGCCACGTTCGACGACGGCACGGCGATCGCGACCATTCCCTCGGGAACCGATGTCGCCATCCACCCGACGGGAACGGAGGCGAGTGTCGCCAGCAGCGCGACCGCGACGACCGGGAATCTGCCGTATGGCGACCGGCTGACGGTGGCCCTGCCGACCGTGGATGCGCAGGCGGTTCTGATCGCCCAGCCGTCGAGTGCCACGGCCCATGCCGAGGCGACCGCGACGGGACCGTCCCCCCTGCCCTTCCAGCCCCGGGTGGAGACGCAGACGTCCGCTGCGGTGGCGCATCCGGGGACTCCGGTCACCGACCGGTTGGCTGTGACGGTCGACGACGGGGACGGGCTCCTCCCCACCTGGGGCGTGACATCCTCCGGCGAGGGACTGGTACCCATCACGGCAGTCGTCGAGAGCACGCTGCACGGGCCTTTCGCCGACCCGATCGCTCGAGAAGAGACGGTTCCGGACGGAGCGCCCACCGTGTGCACGGTCGAGACGACGGTGACCGGAATCGGCGAATACACGACTCCGTCGTGCGACCTTCCGGTCGATGGCTACTACGTCTGGACGGAGCGGATCGACCCGTCGCGCACGGACCCGTCCGCGGGCGGCACGCGATTGCGGTCCTGGACGTCGGCGTTCGGGATCGCCTCGGAGATCACGGTCGTTCAGGCGCCCGGGGCGATGGGGACCACTCCCGCGGCGAGCCTCGACGTAGTTGACGCGCATCCGGCCCCGACGACGGCACAGCTCGCCGACACGGGCACGGACATCCTCGCGCCAACTCTGTGGGGCACCGGTGCGAGTGTCAGCGGTGCGGCTCTTCTCGTGGCCGGACGGCTGCGCATGTCCCGCGGGGGCCGTCGGCACGGACGCCGCTCTGCACGATCAGGGGTTCTGACCGGGCTCGATGGCACATCCGGTGCTGGACGACCCGCGCGGCGTTCCGGCCGGCGGCTTTCCGGCCGACGGCTGTCCGGGCCCCGCCGCGGACGGTCGACGTGGGTGTGATCGCGCGCAGTGGGCCCAGCGCTCT
Organism: Leifsonia sp. HAY1-4F; assembly: GCF_056755275.1. Taxonomy (NCBI): domain Bacteria; kingdom Bacillati; phylum Actinomycetota; class Actinomycetes; order Micrococcales; family Microbacteriaceae; genus Leifsonia; species Leifsonia sp. HAY1-4F. Next base: position 1,042 of record NZ_JBNDHX010000162.1, on the reverse strand, counting down.
TTCCGGCCACTCGCAGGAGGGCACGGCACCATGGCCTCGTGGGCATCATCCGACGCAACCGGCCCGTCCGTGCGACGCAGATCGCATCCGAGGCGCTGACTCTGGCGGGCGGAGGCCGGGCACTGCTCCTCCAGATCGCGCATCCCGCCGTCGGGCGAGGGGTGGTGGAGCACAGCGACTTCTCCGAGCGGCTGATGGACCGTTTCGATGGAACGATGCTCTATCTCTCCGCGGCGATGTTCGGTACCCCGAAGGAGCTCGCGGCGATGCGACGGGTCGTCAACCAGGCGCACGTCCCAGTGCACGGCGACGCCACTCTGGGCCGGCCGGCATACAGCGCATACGACCCCGAGCTGCAGCTCTGGGTCGCGTCCACGCTGTACCAGACGATGATGGAGCTGCACCGGCGCGTCTTCGGCGATCTCACGGCGGCGCAGGCGGACGAGGCATATCGGGAGTTCGCCCGTGCCCTGTCCAGTCTCCAGCTGACGGAGGATCGCTGGCCCGCGACGCGGTCGGACTTCGACGGCTACTGGGAACGGATGATGGCCGGTCTCCGCGCGGAACCGGACGTCCTCGCCGTCTCACGGCAGATCCTGCACCCCCGGCACGCGCCGTGGTGGCTCCGCTCGCTGCTCCCGGTGGCGCGCCTGGTCACGGCGGGACTGCTTCCGGAGCGGTTGCGGCACGAGTTCCACCTGCCCTGGAACGAGCGCCGGCAACGACGCTTCGACCGGGTGATCCGCTGGACGGCGGTGATGTACCCGCGCCTACCGCTGCGTCTGAGGCACCTCCCGCGCGACCGGTACCTGGCGCGGCTTCGCCGCACCGTGGGGCCGGGCGACGGGACCGCCGAGGGTTAGGGAGGCGGCCGGAGGCGGTCTATCGGTGGCGGCACCGTTCCCGCCTGGGCCCCCGGGCTAGGTCGTCTATCGCCCTGGCCCCACCGAACCGGCCCACCGAACCGGCCCCACCGAACTGGGCCTATCGAAACGGCCCCACCGAACTGGGCCTATCGAAACGGCCCCACCGAACTGGGCCT
>NZ_JBNDHX010000161.1:0-5220 GCF_056755275.1 Leifsonia sp. HAY1-4F | reverse complement strand
TCGCCGCACCGTGCGGAAGGTTGCCGCCTCCCTCCGCTCCGGCATCGGTCGGCAGCTCGGTCACAGCGGGCGGGATGTCGTAGACCGCCCAATGCCAGAATCCCGAGCCGGTGGGTGCGTCAGGGTCGTGGATCGTCACGGCGAAGCTCTTCGTCTCCGGAGGAAAGCCGCTCCACGACAACTGCGGCGAGATGCCGCCGCCTCCCGATCCCACAGCCCACTGCTCACGCGCGAGCGGCCGGCCGTCGGAGACGTCATCGCTCGACACGAGGAAGGAGGGAACGGCGCCGAAGCGCTCGAAAGGATCACGTGTCATGACGCAACGCTACGCCCGTTGCACAGTTTCCTGCTCGGCCGGTGACGGACGTCTGCGGAACCGTTTCGGAAGGCCGGCGAGACCCCATACGGTCACACGAAGCATCGCCTCGACGACGATCCCGCCTCCCATCTTCGACGCCCCGTGCTCCCGCTCGACGAAGGTGATGGGCACCTCCACGATCCTGAGTCCCACCTTGTGGGCGCGCCGGGTCATGTCGATCTGGAAGCAGTACCCCTGGCTCTCGGTGCGGTCGAATTGCAGACGGTGCAGGGCGTCGGCCGTGAAGGCGCGATAGCCTCCTGTGACATCCCTGACCGGGAGGCCGAGCGCGATCCGTGAATAGGCACTGCCGCCCTTCGAGATGATCCGTCTGCGTGCCGGCCAGTTGACGACGCCGCCTCCGTCGACCCAGCGGGACCCGAGGACGACGTCGGCCCCGTCGACCGCCGCATCCGCCCGAAGGGCATCGAGGAGACGCGGCAACTGCTCCGGCTGGTGGGATCCGTCCGCATCCATCTCGACGATCGCCTCGTACCCGGCGTCGAGCGCCCAGCGCATACCGGCGCGATAAGCGGCGCCCAGCCCGTCCTTTCCCGCGCGGTGCAGCACGTGGACGTTCGCGTCGGTCGCGGCGAGCGCGTCGGCGAGTTCGCCGGTCCCGTCAGGAGAACCGTCGTCGACGACCAGGACCTCCGCCTCCGGAACGGATGCGCGCACCCGTCCGACGATCGAGCCGACGTTCTCACGCTCGTTGTAGGTCGGGATGATGACCAGGGTTCGCAACAACCCGCCTCTCTGTCTGGGGCACGCCCCGGGGAACGCACCGACCTTGTCCTACCAGCCTGAACGGCAGGCGAACGCGGCTTCCGGCGTTCACAGCTTCCACGATCCTACGATCAGCCCGTCGCGGGAAGCGCTCGCTTACGATGAGGCGGTGGCTGTGCCCAAAGTCCTCCTCTTCTACGTGTTCGCCCCTCTGCCCGACCCCGACGCGATCCGGCTGTGGCAGCGGGAGCTCTGCGAGCGGCTGGGCCTGCGGGGACGCATCCTGCTCTCCGGCCAGGGAATCAACGGAACCCTCGGCGGCGAACTGGACGCGCTCAAGCGGTACCTGCGGGTGACCAAGGAGTACGGACCGTTCCGCCGGCTGGACGCGAAATGGAGCGAAGGCTCCGGACTGAATGCGGACAATACGAGCCGCGACTTTCCGCGCCTGTCCGTCAAAGTGCGGGATGAGGTCGTGTCGTTCGGCGCTCCCGACGAGCTGCACGTCGACGAGCACGGGGTGGTCGGGGGCGGCATCCGGCTCGACCCCGATGCGCTTCACGCGCTCGCCGCGGAGCGCGACGACCTGGTCTTCTTCGACGGTCGCAACCGATTCGAGGCGGAGATCGGGCGCTTCCGCGACGCGGTCGTGCCGGACGTCGCCAACACCCGCGAATTCGTCGCGGCACTCGACAGCGGGATCTACGACCATCTGAAGGACAAGCCGATCGTCACCTACTGCACCGGTGGCATCCGCTGCGAAGTGCTGTCGTCGTTGATGCGCACCCGCGGGTTCCAGGAGGTGTACCAGCTCGACGGCGGCATCGCGCGCTACGGAGAAGCGCATGGCGACGATGGCCTCTGGGAGGGGTCGCTCTACGTCTTCGATGGCCGGGGGACGATGACCTTCAGCGAGAACCCGGCAGTCCTCGGCCGCTGCGTGACCTGCAACGGACCCACGAGCAGGATGCGCAACTGCAGCGACCCCGCATGCCGCGAGCAACTGGTGGTGTGCGAGGAGTGCGAATCGGCCGCCTGCGCGCTCCACGCCGCGTAGCGGAGCTGCGAAGCCCGAACAGCGCCGCCCGGGCGGGTAACCGTCCACATCGCCACCGGCGAACGACTTATCCACGAGCTCGGGGAAATCTTGGCGGCCTCTCCGCGTTGCCGCCATCATGAACAGCATGGATCCGGTCACCACCATCGTCTGGATCGTGTCGTTCGTTCTCGTCACGGTCACAGTCACCGGCCTGTCCCGCAGGGTCGGCTGGTCCGCCCCCGTCGTGCTCGTGGTCGTGGGAGCGGCCGCCTCGTTCGTGCCGGGAGTGCCCCAGGTGGCTCTGGAGCCGGAAGTGGTGCTCTTCGGGCTGCTGCCGCCCCTGCTCTTCGCCGCAGCGATCCAGACCTCGATCGTGGATGTGCGAGCCCGGCGCGATGGCATCCTCCTCCTCTCCGTCGGGCTCGTGGCGTTCACCGTGGTGGTCGTGGGCTTCGCCACCTACCTGGCGGTCCCGGCCATCACCCTGGCGGCGGCGTTCGCCTTCGGAGCTGTGGTCGCTCCGACCGATACGGTCGCCGTCCAGGCCGTCGCGGGACGGATCCGGCTTCCTCGACGACTCGTCACCGTGCTCCAGGGCGAGAGCCTCCTCAATGACGCCACCGCGCTGGTCGCGTTGAACGCGAGCATCGCGGCGATCGTGAGCATCGTGAACCCGGTCGCGATCGGGGTGGACTTCGTGCTGGCCGTCGTGGTCGGGATGGGCGTCGGGCTGGTCATCGGCCTGGTGCTCGCAACGATCCGGAAGCAGCTGCGATCCCCGGTGCTGGACACCTCGCTCGCCCTCATCACGCCGTATCTGGCGTTCATCCCCGCGCAGCTGCTGCACGGTTCCGGAGTCCTGGCGGTCGTCGTCGCGGGCCTCTACCTGGGATACCGCTCCCCCACGATCCAGACCGCGGAGGCGCGCATCGCGGAGACGATCAACTGGCGGACGGTCAGCTTCCTGCTGGAGAACGCCGTCTTCCTCTTCATCGGGCTGGAGTTGCGCTCCATCCTCACGGCCGCGTTCGCGTCGGGGATCACGATTCCGCAGACCGTCGTCATCAGCATCGTGGTCCTGCTGACGCTCTTCCTGACCCGCTTCGTCTGGATGATCGGCACGACGGCCCTCTACCGCTATGGGCCGCAGCGCCTGCGGGAGCGCGGCTGGTCCTGGCCCACCGGCGTCGCGGTGTCGTTCGCCGGAATCCGCGGAGTGGTCACACTCGCGGCCGTGTTCCTCCTGCCCGCGCAGACGCCCCACCGCGAGTTCCTGCAGTTCCTCGCCTTCGTCGTGGTGGTGGCGACGCTGCTCGAGGGCCTGACGCTGCCGTGGGTCATCCGCCGGCTCAAGCTGCCGCCGCCCGACTTCGCACAGGAGGCGAGCGAGATGCAGCGGCTTCTCGCGGAAGCGCAGTCCGCAGGCCTGGAGCACCTGGAGTCCCAGGTGACGGGCGACGAGGACGAGCGGGTGATCGAGCGGCTTCGGATCAATGCGCTGTTCCTCTCCGACGCGCTGGAGAATCCATCGCCCGACGAAAGTGCGGACCTTCCGCTGGAATACCGCCGGCTGCGTCGGACGATGATCGGCGCCGAGCGCCAGGCGGTCCTGGAAGCGCGGGCGGAGGGACGGTATCAGGAACCGGCCGTGCGCTCGGTGCTCGCCTTCCTCGATGCCGAGGAGTCCGCGCTCAAAGCCGGGGGCGCCGAGGGGAAGAAGTCGCTCATGTGAGCCCAGGGAGCCGGAGGGCACGGAGACGCGTCAGTGTGCCAGAGGCGTCGAACCGAGACGGGTGAGCGCGGACGGATCAGCGCAGACGGATCAGCGCAGGCCGGTCAGCGCAGGCGCGTCTGATCGGCGGGCGCGTCGAGGGCCGCGAGCGCTGCCGCTTCGTCGGGGAGGAGGGCGCCCCTCCCCTTGCCCGAGCGGGCGAGCGGCGTCGAGCCCGTGCGCGGGCGCCGGGCCCAGATACGCGAACGCTTCGAGGACAGCGCCAGGACCACGAGGATGTCCAGGGCCAAGCCGAGGAGGTTGTTGCGGAGGGAGACCTGCGGGCCTCCGTCCAGGTAGTCGACCGCGGAGAAGACGATGATGAGGGCGCTGTACGACATGGCCGCGATGCGGGCCCAGTTGCTTCCGAAGAACACCAGCAGAGCGAGGAGGAAGTACAGCACCAGGCCGGCACCGAAAGCACCCATGGCGATGCCCAGCACGAGGCTCGCCGACGCCTCGTCGCCCGGCGGGAGAGAACCGGCGGGAAGCTCGGAGAGGACGAACCGGTGCCAGTCGAGCACGTTCAGCACGACGTATCCCACGCCCGCGGCGACGCGGAGGACCATCAACAGCACGCCGAGAGTCGTCGGCACCGGACGGCGCTCGGCCAAGGCCAGCCGGCGGGCGGCAGCGTCCGCCGCGACGCCGGCGCCCTCCGGATCCACGGGCACCTGGGTCAGGTCGACCACAGGCAGATCGCCATCGGTCTCGATGCTGTCGCCACCTCCATTGCGGGAGTGGTAGCCGCTCGAGAAGTCGCGGAGGACAGCAACCTCGACGCCAACATCGGCACGGAGCAGCGTCGACACGATGTGGTCCCGCTCGATGTCGGTGTTGGCGTCGATCTTGTGCGTGATCTGCAACGTGAACAAAGAGAAGCCCACCGCGCGGTCGAACGTCCCGGCCGCCAGCCACTCGACGCGGTGACCGCCGGGCAGCAGCCAGCCGTCGGGACAGCGCCAGAACCGCACGTGGTGGCGCTTGGCGGGGTTGCCCTTCACCTCCTGCTGGTACGCCGCGTCCTGCTGGCGCCCGAACAGGAACAGGGGGCTGACCGGCGCTTCGTCGTAGCTCCGGCGCAACAGCGTCGACGTCACGATCCGCCAGCTGGACCGGAACGTCACGTCGTCGGCGCGCGTCCAGCCGGCCTCGCGCATCGCGTCGTCCAGCTGCGCCTCCGATCCCACGAGCGCGAGGTTGATCGGGTCCCCCAGGAGGCCGTCGCTCGTCCGGGCGCGGCCCATGAAATAGTCCGGGACGTAGATCTCCGTGAGAATGCGGTGCAGGCGAGGGAGCACCAGGTATGCCAGCACGATCCAGAAC
>NZ_JBNDHX010000160.1:0-5186 GCF_056755275.1 Leifsonia sp. HAY1-4F | reverse complement strand
TTCTTCAGATCCAGCTCCGGCCTCTTGAACTGCATCAACTCCAACAGTTCAGCCGGCTTCGGAAATTGACGGGTGACCATGAGTGATCCTATCGAGGGTCGTAACGGACGAGTGAGGTGGTGCGGGCCACGAGGGCCCGCAGGGTTTCAAGGTCGCCAGTGAGGAGGCCGGCGGCGCGGGCCTGCACGAGGACATTGCCGATCGCGGTGGCCTCCACCGGACCGGCGAGCACGGGCAGACCGCTCCGGTCGGCCGTCGCCTGGCACAGGAGCGCGTTGCGGGCGCCTCCGCCGACGATGTGGATCGCCTCCACGGCGACGCCGGTCAGGGCCGCAGCCCGCTGCACCGACTCCGCGAACGCGCCGGCGAGGCTCTCGACGATCACCCGCACCATGCCGGCCGGCGACGCCGGCGCACTCAGCCCGCGCTCGGAGAACCACCCGGCGATCCGGGAGGGCATATCCCCCGGCGCGAGGAAGCGCGGGTCGTCGGGGTCGAAGACGTCCGCGGGCCGCGGCAGCTCGGCCGCTTCCGCGAGCAGCCCTTCGAGGCCGACCGGCAGGCCGCGCTGCTGCCATTCCCGCAGCGACTCGCTGAGCAGCCACAGTCCCATGACGTTGTGGAGGTACCGGATGCGCCCATCCACGCCGCCCTCGTTCGTGAAGTTGGCGGCGCGGCCCTCCTCGGAGACCACGCGGTGCTCCAGCTCGACGCCGACCAGACCCCAGGTCCCGCAGGAGATGTAGGCGGCGCGTGCCGGATCCATCGGGACGGCCACGACCGCCGAGGCCGTGTCGTGGGAGCCGACCGTGGTGACCACGGGGCCGGCACCCGCGAACGGGAACTCCGCCGCCAGCGACGGGAGCAGGCCGCCGACCGGTGTTCCGGCATCCACCAGCGGTGCGAAGACGCCGGCCGGGAGGCCGAGCCGGCCGATGAGGGCTCTGTTCCAGTCCCCCTCCGCCGTCAGGAGACCCGTCGTGGATGCGTTGGTGCGCTCCGCCTGCTGCGTGCCGGTCAGCCAGTACGTGATCAGGTCGGGGACGAGCAGGAACCGGTCGGCGCCCTCGAGGGAGCCGTCGGCCGCATCCACCGCCAGCTGGTACAGCGAGTTGAACGGCAGGAATTGGAGCCCGCCCTCCCGGTACAGCTCGGCCGGGTCGACGGCGTCGTGGACCAGGGACACGCCCCGGGCCGTGCGCTCGTCGCGGTAATGGTACGGCTCGCCCAGCAGGCGGCCGTCGCGCAGCAGCCCGTAGTCGACCGCCCACGAGTCCACGCCGATACTGGCGAGCGCCGGATCGGAGCGGGCGACTGCCGAGAGCCCGTCGTGGACGCTGGAGAACAGCCCCGTGAGGTCCCAGTGCAGAGCAGAACGGTCGCCCTCCCACACTCGCACGGGCGTGTTGAGGAACCGCGCCGCCTCCGTCAGCTCGAGCGTGCCCGGCCCCACCCGCGCGTGCATGACGCGGCCGCTGGTGGCGCCGAGGTCGACGGCAGCGACGGTGCCCGATCCCTCGCTCATCGCAGGAAGGCCGCCGCGACCCCCGCATCCACCGGGATGTGCAGGCCGGTGGTGTGGTCGAGGTCGCTCGTGCACAGCACGAACACCGCGTTGGCCACGTGCTCGGGCAGCACCTCGCGCTTGAGCAGGGTCCGCTGGGCGTAGTACTGGCCAAGCTCCTCCTCGGGCACTCCGTAGACCGCGGCGCGCTTGGCGCCCCAGCCGCCGGCGAAGATGCCGGAGCCGCGCACCACGCCGTCGGGGTTGATGCCGTTGACGCGGATGCCGTGCTCGCCGAGCTCCGCCGCGAGCAGCCGCACCTGGTGCGCCTGATCGGCTTTCGTCGCCGAGTAGGCGATGTTGTTCGGGCCGGCGAAGATCGAGTTCTTCGAGGAGATGTAGACGATGTCGCCGCCGAGCTTCTGCTCGATCAGCACCTTCGCCGCGGCCCGCGAGACCAGGAACGAGCCCTTGGCCATCACGTTGTGCTGCAGGTCCCAGTCGGCGTTGGTGGTCTCCAGCAGCGGCTTCGAGATCGAGAGGCCGGCGTTGTTGACCACCAGGTCGAGGCCGCCGAAGGCGAGCAGCGCCTCCCGAATAGATGCGTCGACGGCCTTCTCGTCGGTCACGTCCGCGACGACACCGATCGCGACGTCAGCGGTGCCGATCTCGGCAGCGGCGGCCTGCGCCTTGGCCAGGTCGAGGTCGGCGATGACGACGCACGCGCCCTCACCGGCGAGGCGGGTCGCGATCGCCTTCCCGATCCCGGATGCCGCGCCCGTGACGAGCGCGATCCGCCCCGCGAGCGGCTTCGGCTTCGGCATCCGCTGCAGCTTCGCCTCCTCGAGCGCCCAGTACTCGATCCGGAACTTCTCCGACTCCGGGATGGGCGCATACGTGGAGAGCGCCTCCGCGCCGCGCATCACGTTGATCGCGTTGACGTAGAACTCTCCCGCGACGCGCGCGGTCTGCTTGTTCGCGCCGTAGGAGAACATCCCGACACCCGGGATCAGCACGATCGCCGGGTCCGCCCCGCGGATGGCCGGCGAGTCCGCCGTGGCGTGCCGGTCGTAGTACGCCTGGTAGTCCGTACGGTACTGCTCGTGCAGCTCCTCCAGGCGCGCCACCGAGTCCTCGATGGAGGCGTCGGCCGGCAGGTCGAGGACCAGCGGCTTGATCTTGGTGCGCAGGAAGTGGTCCGGGCAGGACGTGCCGAGCGCAGCCAGCCGCGGGTGCTCCGCGGAGGCGAGGAAGTCGAGCACCGCATCCGAATCGGTGAAGTGGCCCACCTGCACCCGGTCGGTGGAGGAGATGGCGCGCAGGTGCGGGGCCAGCGCCGCGGCCTTCGCCCGCCGCTCCCCCTCCGGCAGCGGCCCATAGCCGGGCAGCGCCGGACCGAACGGGTCCGGACGGCCGTGGGCGGCGATGTAGTCCGCCGCGGTCTGGATGATCCACAGCGAGTTGGCCTCCGCCTCCGAGCTCGTCTCCCCCCACGCGGTGATGCCGTGGCCGCCGAGGATGCAGCCGATCGCCTCCGGGTTCGCCGCCTTGATGCCCGCGATGTCGAGTCCGAGCTGGAAGCCCGGGCGCCGCCACGGCACCCACACGACACGACCGCCGAATATCTTCTCCGTCAGCGCCTCACCGTCGGCAGCGGTCGCGATCGCGATCCCCGAGTCCGGGTGCAGGTGGTCGACGTGGGCCGCATCCACCAGCCCGTGCATCGCGGTGTCGATCGACGGCGCCGCGCCGCCCTTCCCGTGCAACGTGTAGTCGAACGCGGCGACCATCTCGTCCTCGCGATCCACACCCGGGTAGACGTTCTGCAGGGCCCGAAGGCGGTCCAGGCGCAGCACCGCCAGGCCGGACTCCGTCAGCGTGCCCAGGTCTCCACCGGAGCCCTTCACCCACAGCAGCTCGACCGGCTCGCCGGTCACCGGGTCGGTCTCAGTGCCCTTGGCGGAGGTGTTGCCGCCGGCGTAATTCGTGTTCTTCGGGTCCGACCCGAGGCGATTGGAGCGGGCGATCAGGTCCGCGACAGTCTCGTTCGTCATCGTGTCACGCCCCCCATCCGGCCTGGGTGCCGCCCACGCGGTCGGCCTCGATCTTCTGCTGGTAGCCGGAGGCCTTGTATGCGGCCATCGGATCGGCGGGCAGGCCGCGCGACTCGCGCCAGGCGGCCAGTTCGGCACGGACGTCGGTGTTGAACGCATCCATGAACACCGCGTTGGCGGCGAGCACGTCGTTGGCGCGCTGCGCGGCGGCAAGCGCCTCGGTGTCCACGAGCAGCGCCTTGGCGGTGGCCTCCTGGACGTTGAGGACGGAACGGATCTGGCCGGGGACCTTCGCCTCCAGGTTGTGGCACTGGTCGAGCATGAACGCGACGTCCGGGTTGGCGTACCCGCCGCCCTGGATCACCTCGAACAGGATGCGGAACAGCTGGAACGGGTCCGCGGCGCCCACGATCAGGTCGTCGTCCGCGTAGAACCGGCTGTTGAAGTCGAAGGAGCCGAGCTTCCCGAGCCGCAGCAGCTGCATCACGATGAACTCGATATTGGTGCCCGGCGCGTGGTGGCCGGTGTCCAGGCACACGACGGCGCGGTCGCCGAGCGCGGCGGTCTGGACGTAGCTGGTCCCCCAGTCCGGGACGTCCGTGTGATAGAACGCCGGTTCGAAGAACTTGTACTCCAGCACCAGCCGTTGGCCCTCGCCGATCCGCTCGTAGATCTTCTGGAGGGAGTCGGCCAGGCGGTCCTGGCGTGCGCGCATCGCATCCTGGCCCGGGTAGTTCGTGCCGTCCGCAAGCCAGATCTTCAGGTCGCGCGAGCCGGTCTCGTTCATCACGTCGATGCACTCGAAGTGGTGGTCGATGGCCTTCTGCCGGATCCGGTCGTCCGCGTGCGTGACCGACCCGAACTTGTAGTCGTCGTCCTGGAACGTGTTCGAATTGACCGTTCCGAGGTCGACGCCGTTGTCCTGGGCATGCTTGCGCAGGTCGGCGTACGAGTCGACCGTGTCCCACGGGATGTGCAGGGCGACGGTCGGCGCCAGCCCGGTGTGCTTGTGCACCTGAGCCGCATCCGAGACCTTCTCGTAGGGGTCGCGTGCGGTGCCCGGCGTGCCGAACACCCGGAACCGGGTGCCCGAGTTGCCGAACGCCCAGCTCGGCAGCTCGATCGCCTGCCGTGCGAGCTGGTCCTGGATGGACGTCAAGTCACTCACTGTCCTGCGCCTTTCGTGTCGTATTTCGTGTCGTCGTTCGTGTTCGCGATCGCTGCGAGCTGGTCCTCGAGATGGAAGATCTCGGGGATCAGCTCGAATGACCGATCGGGGGCATCCCCGTCGAGTCCGTCGAACAGCCGGCTCATCTCGGCCTGCCAGCGGGCGTTGACCTGCGTGAGGTCCATCCGCCGCTGCGCCGATTCGTAGTCGTCCCGCGCCTCGACGTAGCCGATCAGCCAGCCGTCGTCGGCGAGGAAGAGGGAGTAGTTGTCCCATCCCGTCTCCTTCAGCGCGGTCAGCATTTCGGGCCAGACCGCCGCATGCCGCGCGCGGTACTCGTCGAGGTGTGCCGGGTCGACGCGGAGTCGGAAGCACGCGCGTTGCATGGTGGTCGCTTTCGCAAGGAGGAGGAGAGGGAAGGAGCTGTCTCTTATACACATCTGACGCTGCCGACGACGGA
>NZ_JBNDHX010000159.1:0-5248 GCF_056755275.1 Leifsonia sp. HAY1-4F | reverse complement strand
GGTCTACGAGCGCATCCACCACCGCTACGCCGACGAATTCGGTGCGACGATCGCGGGCTTCTTCAGTGACGAGCCCGGGCTCTACAACGACCCGGACACCTTCGATTTCGACTCGCGGCTCGGCAAAGCGGTGCCGCTGCCGTGGAACGAGGCGGTCGCCGCTCGGCTGTCCGAGCGGCTCGGGAGGGATGCGGTCCCGCTCCTGCCCTTGCTGTGGATGTCCGCCGGCGGACGTGAGCGCGAGGTGCGGTACGCCTTCATGGACACGGTCTCTCGGCTGTACTCGGAGAACTTCAGCCGGCGGCTCGGCGACTGGTGCCGTGCGCACGGCGTCGAGTACATCGGCCACGTGATCGAGGACAACGGGTCCCACGCGCGGCTCGGCCCGGGCGCCGGACACTACTTCCGGGCGGTGGCCGGTCAGGACATGGCGGGGGTCGACATCATCGGCGGCCAGGTCGTCCCCGGGTTCTCCCGCGGACCGTTCGGCAACATCACCGGGGCCGCCGACGGCGAATTCTTCCACTTCGGGCTCGCCAAGCTCGCGTCGTCGGCCGCGCACCTCGACCCGCTGAAGCAAGGCAGGGCCATGTGCGAGACGATCGGGGCCTACGGCTGGTACGCCGGGCTGCGGCTATTCACGTGGCTGACGAACCACCTCCTGGTGCGCGGGGTCACCCACGTGGTGCCGCACGCGTTCTCGCCTGCGGCGTTCCCCGACCCGGACTGCCCGCCGCACTTCTACGCGCGCGGCAACAATCCGCAGTATCCGCTGCAGCACCTGCTCAGCGCCTACACGAACCGCCTCAGCCACCTGCTTCAGAGCGGCGCGCATGTCGCCCCGTTCGCGGTCCTCTACCACGCGGACGCCGAATGGCTGGGTGAGGCGATGCCGTTCGAGCGGCCGCTGCGCTTGCTGATGGAGGCTCAGCTCGACGCCGACGTCGTCCCGGCCGACGCCCTCCCGGATGCCGGGGTGGACGGGTCGACCCTGACGCTCGGCGGCGAGACGTACGACGCGCTGATCGTTCCGGGCAGCGCCTTCCTGCCGGCCCACGTCGCGCACGACCTGCTTCGGCTCGACGACGCAGGGGTGCCGGTCGTCTTCGTCGGTTCCGTCCCGGAGGTCGCGGGCGATGGAGCCGACGCGCACGCCCTGCAACTGCGGTTCCGGCCGGTGTCCGGTACGGGACTGGTGGATGCGGTCCGAGGGATGAGCGACCGCGCCGTGCGCCTCGATCCACTGGCCGCATCGGTGCGTGTGGTGCGGCGCGACGCCGGCGATGCCGACGTGATCATGCTGGTCAACGAGTCGGTGCGGGACGCCGTGCGCACGACGGCGACGCTCCCGCGTGCCGGAGAGACCGTCGCCCTCGACGCCACCACGGGAAACCTCACGGAGGTGCGCGGCGAAAGCGCCGCGGGATCGACATCGGTCTCGCTGGAGCTCGGCCCGGGGGAGGCGGTGGTGCTGCTCGTCGGCCCGCCGTCGGCGTGGGAGGGACTCCCCGTCCGGCCGGCCGCCGAGCGCGGCGACGCCGTCGAACTCGCACCGACCTGGGCGGTCGCTACGGCGACGGCGACCGAGCCCGCGTTCACGCATTGGGGCGCTCTTGACGAGCTGCGGCCTCTGAGCGACCCCGACCTCCTGCCGCGGTTCAGCGGCACGGCGCGATACACGGCGTCGTTCGATTCTGCGGCCGACGCGGCCGAGCACATCCTCGACCTCGGGGAGGTCTTCGAGCTCGCGACCGTGCGCCTCAACGGCGTCGACCTCGGCAGCAGAATCGCGCCTCCCTACGTCTTCGACGTGCCGGCGGACGTGTTGGCTGGCAGCAACACCCTCGAAATCGAGGTGACGAACACGCTCGCGAAGGCGCAGCCCGACTTCTTCTCCGCTTTCGCGCAGCAGGAGCCGAGCGGGCTGCTCGGGCCGGTCACCATCGCGGTACGGAGGCCGTTTCCCCGGAAGCCCCTCGCCCGGAAGGACGGCGCATGAGCGACAACCGCGAGGCGTTCGAGCGCTTCTGCGACCTCTTCTATACGCAGAAGCGCGTCGCCGACGCCTTCGCACTGCTCGTCTCCGACGACTACCGGCAGCACAACCCGAACATCCCGGACGGCCCAGCCGCCGCTGTGAAGGCGCTGACGCCGAAGTTCGACGGCAGCCCGGATGCGCGCTTCGAGATCCAGCGGATCCTCGTCGACGGCGACCTGGCGATGGTGCACGTCAAGGCTTCCCGACCCGGCGCACCTGACGCCGCGGTCGCGGACATCTACCGATTCGAGGGCGGCCGGATCGTCGAGCACTGGGACGTGCTGCAGCAGGTTCCCGTGCACGCTGCCCACGACCATCCAATGTTCTGAACAAGGAGTAAACCCATGTACCAGCTCGCACCCAACATCGAACTGCTCTTCACCGAGGCCGGCGACTACCACGACCGCGTGCGCGCGGCCGCCGCCGCGGGCTTCGACGCCGTGGAGATGTGGGGCCCGACCGGCGTCGACGCACCGACGACGCCGAAGGACCTCCCCGCGCTCAAGGCCGCACTCCAGGAGACCGGCACCACGCTCACCGCCCAGCTGTCGGAACCGCGCACCCAGTTCATGATCCCGCCGTGGGACCATTCGGAGTTCTACCGCAAGCTCGACGAGGGCGTCGCGATCGCGCAGGATCTCGGCTGCCCGCGCATGGTCGTGGGGAGCGGAACGGGCTTCGGCGGCTGGAAGCGGCAGGTGCAGCTCGACAAGCTGATCGAGATCTACCAGAAGGCGATCGCGCAGATCGACGGCTCGGGCATCACGCTCGCGCTGGAGCCGGTCAACATCCGCGTCGACCACCCGGGCTCGCTGCTCGACCGCACCGCCGAGGCGGTGTACGTCGCGCGCGGCGTCGGCTCCCCGTACTTCGGCGTGCTCTACGACATCTACCACTCGGCCGTCGAGGGTGAGGACATGGCGGCGGAACTGGCGAATGCGGGCGGCCTGATCGCCTACGTGCAGCTCGCCGATGCTCCGGGCCGCGGCGAGCCGGGCTCCGGCGAGCTCGACTGGGCAGAGCGCCTCGGCATCCTTCGGTCCTCCGGTTACGACGGCCCGATCGGTCTCGAGTACTACCCGACGCAGGAGTCGGCGGCTTCCGTCGCGCTCATCCGCGAGCTGGCGGTGACGGCATGAGCCGCTATCCAGAATCCGTCGACATCGCCATCGTCGGCAGCGGTCCCGCCGGTGCCACGTATGCGCGCATCCTGAGCGAGGAGGCGCCCGGCGCCACCATCGCGCTGTTCGAGGTCGGGCCGACGGTGTCGGATCCTCCCGGCGCGCACGTCAAGAACATCGAGGACCCGGTCGCGCGAGCTGAGGCGCAGGAGCGCTCGGAGGGCCCGGGCGCAGGCGCCGATACCGTCAGCTCGCCGGGTGCGGTCACCGCGGGCCAACGCCGGGGGCGTCCCGGCACGTACCTGCTCGACGAGGGGTATCAGGAGCCGGGCGAGGATGGCATGCCCGTCGTCGCCTTCTCCAGCAATGTCGGAGGGATGGCCGCCCACTGGACCGGAGCGTGCCCGCGCCCGGGCGACAGCGAGCGCATCCCGTTCCTTCCCGACCTCGACGCCCTGCTCGACGAGGGCGACCGCCTGCTCGGCGTCACGACCGACGCGTTCGACGGAGCGCCGTTCACGGCCCTCGTGCGCGAGCGCCTCGCCGCGGTCGTCGACGACGGCCGGCCCCCGGCTCAGCGGGTGCAGCGGATGCCGCTGGCGGTCCACCGGCGTGACGACGGCCGCCTGGTGTGGTCGGGTTCGGATGTGGTGTTCGGCGACGTGACGCGTGCCAACGAGCACTTCACCCTGTACGACGAGTCGCTGGTTACCCGGGTTCTGCTCGAAGAGGGCCGCGCCGCCGGCGTGGAGGTCCGCGATCGTCGCACGGGCGAGCTGTACACGGTGCGCGCGCGCTTCGTCGTCGTCGCCGCCGACGCCCTGCGCACACCGCAGGTGCTCTGGGCCAGCGGGATACGCCCCGCCGCCCTCGGCCGCATGCTCAACGACCAGACCCAGGTGGTCTACGCCACGCGCATCCGGGATGCGGAGTCCGTGGCGAAGGACGCGGCCACGCGCACCGGCACTGGCACCGGTGACGTCGGAGCCGACGAGGTGATCGACGGAGCCATCAGCGAGCGCAGTGGCGTGAGCTGGGTGCCGTACACCGACGCGGTGCCGTTCCACGGCCAGGTCATGCAACTCGATGCCTCCCCGATCCCGCTCGCCGACGACGATCCCGTCGTCCCGGGCTCGATCGTCGGGCTCGGCCTGTTCTGCGCCAAGGACCTGCAGTGGGACGACCGGGTGGCGTTCAGCGACGACGAGCGCGACTGGTACGGGATGCCCGCGATGCGCATCCACTACACGCTCACCGACCGCGACCGCGCAGTGATTGAGCGGGCCCAGGACGAGATCGTCCAGCTCGCGAAAGCGGTGGGGGACCCGATCGGCGATCGGCCGTTCACCATGCCGCTCGGAGCCTCCCTCCACTACCAGGGCAGCGTCCGGATGGGGGAGACCGACGACGGCCGCAGCGTGTGCGGTCCGGACAGCGAAGTGTGGACGACGCCCGGGGTGTTCGTCGCGGGCAACGGGGTCATCCCTACGGGAACGGCGTGCAACCCGACGCTGACGTCCGTCGCGCTGGCCGTGAAGGGCGCTCGCCGTATCGCGAGCGAGCTCGCCGGCGGCAAACCCTTGCTTATGCAGTAAATCGACATTAGTCTGTAGAAACGTGGAAAAAGTAGTCAAGGAGGACTCGTGATCCCCGATCGCATCATCGAGCAAGGAACGCTCACGACGAGCGGCACGCGTGCCGCGGTCGACGTGCGCATCCCCTGGTATCGTGCACTCCCGGCGTCCTGCATCGCAGGCGCCTCGCTGTCCGTGGACGGCGTGCCCGCCCCGGCCGAGACGCTCCGCTGGGAGCTCAACGGCCGCGAGCGCACCTTCGCCGAGATGGCGGACGACACCGAGTCGTGGTGGTTCCCCCTCGACTCGGCCGTGCTCTCCGGCGACGTGCCCGTCGCGGCCGACGGCGGCGAGCACGAGGTGTCCGTGGAACTCACGCTCTACATCCCGTACATCGTGATCGGCGAGAACGAAGTGCTCCACATCGAGGAGCACGACACCAAGACCATGAAGGCAGCGACGGCATGACCGGCAACCTCGGATCCCCGATCCAGGGCGTGACGCTGTACAGCTTC
>NZ_JBNDHX010000158.1:0-5324 GCF_056755275.1 Leifsonia sp. HAY1-4F | reverse complement strand
CACCGAACTGGGCCTATCGAAACGGCCCCACCGAACTGGGCCTATCGAAACGGCCCCACCGAACTGGGCCTATCGAAACGGCCCCACCGAACTGGGCCTATCGAACCGGCCCTATCGAACTGCGGCTATCGAAGGAGATCGGGTGTCGAATCTCCTTCGAATGGCAGTAGTGAAGGAGATTCGAAGGGTATTCGTGCGAATCTCCTTCACTTGCCGGACATCGGGAAGGCGGAGCCGGGTCCCGTCAGAGCTTGTCGATCGGGGCGATCTTGATGAGGAGCTTCTTCGCGCCCGCCTTCTCGAACTGCACGTGCGCGACCCGCTTCGCACCCTGGCCGGTGACCTGCATGACGCGTCCCTCGCCGAAGTCGGCGTGCCGGATGCGGTCGCCGGGCGCGAGCTCGAGGTCGCCGTTGTCGCGGACTTTGCCGGTGACCCGATTCGGCCATTCGGCCTTCGGGCGCTCCTGGCGGAAGGGCGCGGCGGAGAGGCTGTCGTTCCATCCGGAGACGCCGGAACCGCCGGAGCCGCCCTCGATGCCGGGGCGGCGTGCGTTGAGCGCGCGGGACTGCGTCCCTCCCCGGCCGTTGGCCGCCCCCGGCGACTGCCGCCAATCGATCAGGTCGGCGGGGATCTCTTGCAGGTAGCGACTGGGCATGGCCACCGCGGTCTCGCCGAACTGGGCACGGGTCATGGCGAGGGACAGGAACAAGCGCTTCTTGGCACGGGTGATGCCGACATAGAAGAGCCGGCGCTCCTCCGCCGGGCCGCCCGGCTCGTTCGCCGACATGCGATGCGGGAGCAGGTCCTCCTCGATGCCCGTGAGGAACACCGCGTCGTACTCCAGCCCCTTCGCGGTGTGGAGGGTCATCAGCGACACGGATCCGCTGGAATCGTCGATCTCGTCCGCGGCGGCCACCAGGGAGACCTCGGTGAGGAAGTCCACCAACGACCCATCCGGGTTGTTGCGGCCGAACTCGCGCGTCACCGCCACCAGCTCGTCGACGTTCTCCGCGCGGGCCTCGTCCTGGGGATCGCGGCTGTTGCGCAGCGCCTCCAGGTACCCGCTGCCGTCGAGCAGGAACGTGAGCACGTCGGCCACGGACGACACTCCGGCCGGGTTGGACGGATCGATCTTCGCCGCCGCCTCGTCGAGAAGGTTCGAGAGCTGAAGGATCGCATTGGTCACCTTCGGCCCGAGACCCAGCGATCCGGCGTCGCGCATCGCTGCGCGGAAGGTCAATCCGTTGTCCTCGGCGTAGCTCGCCAACTGCGTCTCCGTCGCCGGACCGATGCCCCGCTTCGGCGTGTTCAGGATGCGGCGGAGTGCGAGCATGTCGTCCGGGTTCGCGACCGTGATGAGGTAGGCCATCGAGTCCTTGATCTCGGCCCGCTCGTAGAACTTCGTGCCTCCCATCACCTTGTACGGCAGCGCCGAGCGGATGAAGATCTCCTCCAACGCTCGCGTCTGGGCGTTGGTGCGGTAGAAGACCGCGATGTCCTTGTAGTCCATCCCGGCCGCGTGCAGCTTCTCGATCTCGTCCGCGACGAACTGCGCCTCGTCGTGACCGGAGTACCCGGTGTAGCCGACGATCTTGTCGCCGTCGCCCACGGCCGTCCACAGCTTCTTGTCCTTGCGGTCGAAGTTGTTCGCGATGACGGCGTTCGCCGCACTCAGGATGTTCTGCGTCGATCGGTAGTTCTGTTCCAGCAGCACCACCTTCGCCCCCGGGAAGTCCCGCTCGAACTCGACGATGTTCCGGATGTCCGCACCGCGGAAGGCATAGATCGACTGGTCGGAGTCGCCGACGACGGTGAGGGATGCGCTCGGGATGACGCCGGCGGCGTCGCGCAGCGGCCGGACATTGCGCCCGTGGGCTTCGAGGTCGTCCACGATGTCGGGGGCGACCGGCATGGTCAGCTCGCGGATGAGCGAATACTGAGCATGGTTGGTGTCCTGGTACTCGTCAACCAGGATGTGGCGGAACCGGCTCTGATAGAGAGCGGCGATCCGCGGGAAGGCACGGAACAGGAAGACGGTCTCGGCGATCAGGTCGTCGAAGTCGAAGGCGTTCGCCCGGCGCAGCTCGCGCGTGTACTGACGGAAGATCTCGAGGAACATGACCTCCTGCGGATCGCTGAGGTTCGCCGAGCGGGCGAAGGTCTCCAGATCCGTCAGCTCGTTCTTGAGCTTGGAGATGCGGTTCGCGGCGCTGCCGACCGTGAAGCCGAGGGTGTCGGCATCGAGCCCTTTGATGATGCGCTTCAGCAGCGCCCGGGTATCGCCGGAGTCGTAGATCGTGAAGCTCGACGTCTTGCCGATCGTCTCCGCCTCACGGCGGAGGATGCGGACGCAGGCCGAGTGGAAGGTCGAGATCCACATCCCCTGCGCCTTGCCCCCGACCAGCTGCTCGACGCGCTCACGCATCTCGTTGGCTGCCTTGTTCGTGAACGTGATCGCGAGGATCTCGCTGGGCCACGCTTCACGACCCTCGATGAGTCCGGCGATGCGCCGGGTGAGGACGCTCGTCTTTCCCGACCCCGCGCCGGCGACGATCAGGAGCGCCTGGCCCCGGTACTCGGCCGCCACTCGCTGCTGCGGGTTGAGACCGGCGAACAGACGTTCGCTCGGGCCCCAATGGCCGGAGCCGGCCTTGCCGGAACCCGCTCCGGACGACCCGGCATCTCGTGCAGCCGCCCGTTCGTCGACGCCGTCGCCCTGCCATCCGTCCAGGATGATGGGAACGGAGGAGGGGGTGGTCTGCGGGGCGTCAGGGAGGCTCGTCATGTCTTCGTCGATTTTAGTCGCCGCCACCGTCATTCGGCCGGGAGCCGCCCGAGCGGCGGCGGATCACGCCTCAGTGTCCGTCGCGGACCGAGACGGCGAGGTCGGGATGGTCGGCGAAGACCCCGTCCACACCGGAGTGCAGGAGGATCGAGAAGAAGCGACGCCAATCGCCCCATTCCGCCTCCGCCCCACCCGACCGGAACTCGGGGGGCAGCATCCCGTTCTCCGGCCGCAGCGTCCAGCAGAACACCGCGAGGCCCGCCGAGTGTGCGAGATCGACGAGGTCGGAGGTCACCGCGCCGACATCCGCGGCATCGTCCTCTCCGAAGAGCGCTACCGAGACGGAGCCGGAGGAGAGCACCTGGGAGGTCTCGACGCTGATCCCGTCCACGCGGTCGCCGGGGGATGCCGCCGCCGAGCCGAGCGAGTAGAGGCCGCGCAGCGTCAGATCGCTGTCGTAGCCGGGCGCGGCGGAACCGAGCGCGGCGACCCGGTCGGCCGGAGCGCCCGTCCCCTCCAGCAGGTAGACGCGCCGGCCACGGAAGCCGCGCGCATGCAACTGCCCGAGGACGGTGCGCTCGAAGCTCTCCACCACGACGCCCGGGCGATCCGACCAGCCCGCCTCCGCGAACTCCGCGAGGAGCAGCTCGTCGAGCGGGAGCCCTGCCGCCTCGAAGTACGTCGCGTGCTTCAGCTCGGCGACAAGGCCTGGAGAGCGACCGGGGGCCTCGCCGGCGCGTTCGATCAGCTCCAGCAGGTCCCGCAGGCGCAGCAGCGGATAGTGGCCGTCGAACGTCGAGCTGCTCTGGCGCAACGCCGGGATGCGCTCCCGCGCACGCAGGGTCGACAGCTCCTCCCAGGTGAAGTCCTCCGTGAACCAGCCGGTCAGGGCGACGCCGTCGATCTCCTTGGTGGTTCGCCGATCCGCGAACTCGGAATGGTCCGCGACATCGGTGGTGCCCGAGATCTCGTTCTCGTGCCGAAGTACCAGGACGCCGTCCTTCGTGGCGACGATGTCCGGCTCCACGGCATCCGCCCTCAGCTGCAGCGCGAGCTCGTAGGAGCCGCGCGTGTGCTCCGGCCGGTAGCCCGGCGCACCCCGGTGTCCGATGACCATCGGGGCCGTTCGCGCACGCATGGGCCGATCCTAGCCCGCGCGTTCCTGCTGCCGACGGCACCCGGGGGATGCCAGAATCGACCCGTGCCCGCCGACTCGCCCGCGACGCAGACCCGCTGGGTCGAGCCGGCGTCGCTGCTCACCCTGCGCTGGGGCGCGTATCGCCCCCGTCTGATCGTCGGGCTGACGCTGATCGTCGTCGGCACGGCCTGCATCCTCGGAACGACCGCGTACAGCCTCCCCCTGCTCCTCCTCGGCTCGCTGATGCAGCCGGCCGGATGGGCGATCCTGCCGTCCACGATCGGACGGCGTGTGGCGGTGCCCGTTCCGGTCCTCGGCTTCACCTGGCTGATGCTCGGCGGCTCGGGATTCGCCTGGTGCTACGCGATCGCCCTCGCCGCCTGGCTGCTCGTGCGGCTGCGCCCCCTCCCGGCGTTCGCCGCTCTCGCCGTCCCGGTGGTGTGGAGCGTCGTCCTGCCCGGCATCGTGCACGACTACCAGGAGGGCTGGGTCACGATTCTGACCACCAGCGTGGTGGTCGTCGCGTCCGCATGGCTCGCCCGCTGGACCGCCGTCCGATGGGATTCATGGCAATCTGTCAGAACGCTCAGAAAAGAAGCGAATAGATTGGACTGAACACGACCTCCCGTCGTCCGACCTAGCGAGGAATCATGGCAACGTCCAACCCGGCTTTCTCTCAGAGCCCCGCCTTCCGCAACACGCCCACCACGGCCTCCGCCGAGCAGCTGCAGGAGCTGTACGAAGCCCCCTCGGCGACCGCGGTCGAGACCGACCGGATGACGGTCGAGGACACCATCCGGAAGACCGTCGCCGCCTTCGCCGTCCTCCTCGTGGGCGCGGCCGTCGGCTGGATCGTCCCGGGCCTGTGGATCCTCGGCGTCGTCGCCGGTCTCGTGCTCGCCTTCGTCAACATCTTCCGCAACCGGAAGAAGCTGCCCTCGGCCGGCCTGACCTTGGCGTATGCCGCGGCCGAGGGTGTCGCCATCGGCGGCATCTCCCGGTTCTACGAGGCCTTCGCCGGCGGAGTCGTGATCCAGGCGGTCATCGGCACGGTCGTCGTCGTCGGTGTGACGCTGGCGCTCTTCGCGAGCGGCAAGATCCGGGCGTCCGCGCGCGCGACGAAGATCTTCCTCGTCGCGATGATCGGCTACTTCCTGTTCTCGATGATCAACCTGGTGCTGATCGTCACCGGAGCCGTGAACGACCCGTGGGGTCTCCGGGGATCGTTCCACATCTTCGGCATCCCGCTCGGGCTCGTGATCGGTGTCCTCGTCGTCATCATGTGCGCGTACTCGCTCGTGCTCGACTTCGACGCCATCCAGCGAGGCGTCAAGAACCGCGCCCCGCGAGCCTACGGCTGGGCCGGCGCCTTCGGCATCATGGTGACCGTCGTCTGGC
>NZ_JBNDHX010000157.1:0-5447 GCF_056755275.1 Leifsonia sp. HAY1-4F | reverse complement strand
ATCATCCGAGAAACCGCCTCGCGCGTTCTCAAAGCCACCCTTGTGATAGCCGACGTCATCGCCCCGTGACCCCGACCACTCCCGTCTATGTCGGGCCACCACTTGGGATTTGTACTCTAATGCGCTACTTGTATAGCTGCGTATGCGCGGGTGTTCGGCGCCTGGCGCAACGCGACGGGTCAGGAAGAGATCGACGAGCTCTTCGCGGACCTCGCCGCCAGCTTCTCGGACTGCACCTCGTCCACCGTCGACCTGGTCGCGTTCGACGTGGTCGGCGACATGGCCTATACCACGGCACTAAAACACACTTCTGCCTCTGTCAACGGACAACCGCGCACCTACACATTGCGGGCGACGCAGGTGTACCGGCGTGAGAACGGCCGATCGATGGTCGCCCACCGACACGGCGACACCCTGGCCGACGGCGCTGTCTGACCCTCTTCTGCTAGATCTCGTCGACTCGCGTAGGGCTCGGTCGAGCCGCGCCGACGCGGCTATACCAACCTCTCGCGAGACCTCGTTAGCAAGACTTTCGAGAAGCCGCGTCTCTGGCCCCATGCAACTACGCTCGAGTCAGAGCCGGGTGGTGAATTGCACCGGTTGAGACCGCCATCGTTTGCGGCGCCCCGGTAGGTAGGTGCGGTCGTGCCGCACCTTGCAACCGATTGAGTTCGGCGACCACACGTTTCAGGGTGTCGCGCGCGCCCGCAGTAGACCAAGTGCGCTGCCTAGCGCCGCCCGCTCCCCCGATGGGATCGGCGCGAAGTACGTCTCGAGCAACTCGTCATACGCCACATTGGCGGCGCTCATGGCCCGGACGCCGTCGCCGGTGAGCTCGACGAGAGACGATCGTCGATCATCAGGGTTGTCGATCCGCTGGCAAAGCCCCATGCGGACGAGGCGATCGACAGCCTGGCTCGCCCCACCGGTCGTGATGATGGCTTCCACTGCCAGATCCTGCACTCGACACCGCCCCCGCGAATGAATGGCATTGAGCATGCTGAGCGGGCCTAGGCCGATGAGACCTCCGTCCGCGAGGCCACGGTCGATCCCGCTCCAGATCAGGGCCTTGGTTCGCACCAGATCGTCGAAGAGCTCTCGGAGATTCGTCACGACCGAATTGTATCGCGGCTTACCTCACTGCTAGGCTGCTTAACGCTAAGCAACTTACCCCTAACGAAAAGCGGCTGGAAATGACAGACAAGATATGGTTCATCACTGGTGCGGGGCGGGGCTTCGGACGCCGATTCGCAGAAGCGGCGCTCAGTCGCGGCGATCGCGTGGCCGCTACCGCCCGCAATGTCGACTCGCTATCCGAAATGGAGGCGACGTTCGGTGATGCGCTGCTGCCGATTCGACTCGATGTCAGCGATCGGAGCGCCGTCGACGCAGCGATCGAGGCAACGGTCGACCGGTTCGGTCGGATCGACGTCGTGGTGAACAACGCAGGTTACGGACTGTTCGGCATGATCGAAGAACTCGATGAGGCTCAGCTTCGTCACCAGTTCGAGGTGAACTTCTTCGGCGCCTTCCATGTGACCCAGGCGGCGCTCCCGATTCTGCGCGCCCAGCGCTCCGGGCACATCGTCCAAATCTCCACGGTTGGTGGCGTCGTGACCTTCCCCGGCCTTGGTGGCTACAACGCGTCGAAATGGGCACTCGAGGGTTTGAGCGACGCGCTCGCACAGGAGGTGAGCGGCTTCGGAATCGACGTCACTCTGGTCGAGCCGGCCGGGTACGACACCGACTGGGCAGGATCCAGCGCGATTCACGCCAGCCCGATCGCCGCATATGACCAGGTTCGCGAGCAGATCGCCGCGGGATGGTCGAGCCAGCCTGCCGAATGGTACGGAAAGCCCGACGCCGTCGGTGAAGCGATGCTCGAGCTGGTTGACAGCGAGAGACCTCCCCTGCGCGTCTTCTTCGGGATCGCGCCTACGGTCATGGTGCCACAGGTATACGCCGCTCGACTGGCCGAGTGGAAGTCATGGGAGGCGCTGTCGCACGAAGCAAACGGCTGACGCTTCAAGATTGGGCGGCGCATCAGCGCCCACGTTGGTCTGGCGGGCGGCCTTGGAGCGGCCCGCCAGACAACACCCGGTTCCCGAGCACTGCTCCGCGGCATGCTGGTCGGGACTCGAACTCCTCGACCATCCCAAGCACATTGAACCGCAGCCGGCCCAGCAGGGTCGCCTGTGTCATGAACGCTGCCGCCGAGGCTGGGCGCGACAGCTTTTCGTGTGAGTTCCTCAGCGATGTCACGCGCGTCAGGCAGGGACCGGGCGAGCCGGTCGAGCTATGCGGCGACGAGTGTGTCGTGGGCACGCACTGCCACCAGCGCTTCACGGAGCCCGGGCCGTTTGCGGGTGATGCCAGTGAGGCCGCGCTGAAAGCTCACGCCGGCTGTGCCCGATAGATCGCAAGAACGTTTCTCTCCAGGCCCGAGCTGAAGATGCTCAGATACGCGGCGCCGGTCCGCTCGACCCTCGGAAAATCAGTCGACCAGTCTTTTCCACGTCGAACAATGGTGGTGTTTCGCCCCGGACACGCGCGATAAGAGTTTGCATCGCCTGCCGACCTTGTCTTTCTTTGTCGAGAGCGACCGTGGACATGGTCGGGGACATATATTGGGTGAATTGCTCGTCGTCCCACCCGAATACGCTGACATCGTCCGGAACCCTGACGCCCCTGTCCTGAAATCCACGGATCACTCCAAGGGCGACGTAATCGTTGGCGCCGAGAACCGCGGTGACTCCTGAATTGGACGGGAGATCACGCGCGGCTTCATATCCCGACCTCAACGACCAGTCGCCGTCCACGACGCCATAAGACTCCAGTCCCAACCGATCGACGGTTTCGACATAGACGTCACGGCGGTTACGCGCCGAGGCCCACTCCGAGGACCCGGCGACATGAAGGAATCTGCGATGTCCCAAGCCGGCCAAGTACTCGATGATTTCTGCAGCGAGAGCACCATCCGCGAAGACGCCACGGGATCGCATCTTGTCGTCGTACTCGCCAACGACCACGATCGGCGCGAGTCCCGGGATTTGCGGGTAGTCGAGAATTTCCCCCAATGGCGTTAGCGACAGGATTCCGTCGACTCGCTCACCGTCCAGGAGTTCGAGAACTCGGTCACGCCGATTACGCTCGTTACCTTCGAGGCTGACGACATCGATCAGAAGGCCTGCTTCGTGCGCCACGCCTGCGGCTCCACGGAGGGTGGCGGTGGGGACGAATTCGCTGAGTTCTGGGAGCACGACAGCGATTCGATTCGATCGCATCGTCCGCATCGATCGAGCGATCAGGTTCGGACGATAATCCAACTCTTGGACGGCACGGTCGATCCGCTCGATTGTGGCGGGTTTGAGCCCGCCGTTGTTCCGCAAATAGCGGGAAACGGTTTGATGGGAAACTCCCGCGTGACGAGCGACGTCCAACATCGTCGCTCGCTTCTGGTGTTCCTGCTCAGAGCCTTCGACGGCGCTCATATCATCGCTCCTCACCGACATGTCGCTGATCGTATGACGTCAACGCCCAAAGCGCTGCGACCGCACCATCGCCTCCGACCCACCCCGACCTCCACAGTGTCGCACGTGCCGAGTTGCGAGCATCGTGGATCGACCTCGATTTGCTGGGTTCCTCCGACAATTCTAGTGAACGATAACTTTGTGTCAAACCCGTAAGCCCTTGCTGCGGGCCGGGTCGGCATTCCGCCGCGACGCGCGTGCAGTCCAGGCGTGCAAGAGATCATTTAGTGAACGATCACCTTTCTGGTATTGTCAAGCAACATGCCGGTTGATTCAGCTCGGCATACCCAGGGTCCAAATACAACGGAATCACGGCCAATGTCGCTCACAGCCCCATCGATCACTGCACTGTTCACCGCGCCCGGAGAACGCGGTGCGGTCATTGCGCGGCGTGGCTCAGGCATGTCAATCGCTCTGGCCCGAGAGGAATCGATCGCGGTCGGGCGAGCTGCCCGTAGCGTCGCTGAAGATCTCCGTCGCATCGCCGGAGTTCACGCGGTCGTCGAGGACGCGAGCCGGGGAGGTGCCGTTGTCGGAACTGCTGGAACTTCCCCGCTGATCCAACGTGCCATCGACGACAACATCCTCAACCTCGATGTCCTGCGCGACCCCGACGGTGAGCTGCGATCGGAGAGCTATCTCATCAAGCTGATCGATGAGACGCTCTACATCGTTGGGGCAGATCGACGCGGGACGATTTTCGGGCTCTATGAGTTCAGCGAACAACTGGGTGCCTCCCCCTGGGCGTGGTGGGGGCAGACTCCCATCCGCCCACGGGAGGAGCTCGCTCTCGTGCCGGATGTCGAAATCGTTGACTGGCCATCCGTGCGCTATCGCGGAGTGTTCATCAACGACGAGGAGGAGTTGGTTCGCTGGGCGTCCACGCACACCTCAGATGACGGGCTCGGCCCGGCCACATACGAGCGCCTCTTCGAGCTGATCCTTCGACTCAAAGGCAACTACCTGTGGCCCGCCATGCACGTCGGCGCGTTCAATACGGATATCGCCAATGGCAAGCTCGCTCACGACATGGGCATCGTGATCGGCTCCAGCCATTGCGACATCCTCCTGAGAAGCAACGAACACGAATTCCGCCCCTGGGAGGAGGCGCAGCTTCAACCTGTCCTCTACGACTATTCTCTGAAGGGACGCAACCGGGACCAGCTCCACAAGTACTGGCGCGAGAGCGTCGAGCAGAACAAAGACTACGAAGTCACGTGGACCTTGGGGATGCGCGGCATTCACGACACCGGGTTCCAGACGGCCGCTATCGATCAGGACATCTCCCTGACCGACGAGGAGCGTCTAGCTGCTCGGGTCGCACTCCTGGGTGAGGCGATCCAGAATCAGCGAAAAATTCTGGCCTCCACGCTGTCCGTGTCCGCCAGTGCCGCACCGCAGATCTTCATCCCCTACAAAGAGGTCCTTCCACTGTACGATGCGGGGCTTGAGCTACCCGACGACGTCACCGTGGTCTGGACAAACGACAACTTCGGATACATTCGCCGCTTCCCTGACACTGCCGAACTGCATCGGGCCGGCGGGCACGGTCTCTACTACCACTCGTCCTACTGGTCGACGCCGGCGACAAGCTATCTCGCGACATCCTCGACTCCCCTAGCTCTGATGAAGGCCGAGTTGCGAATTGCGTGGGAGCGAGGAATCCGGCAGCTCTGGGTGGACAACATCGGAGGTTTGAAGCCGCTCGAGCTCGAAATGGAGTTCTTCCTGCGCAGTGCGTGGGAGGCGGGAAAGGAGCGTTCGACCAGCGACGTAGAGCAGTTCACTGCCGCGTGGATGGACTCCAAGTTCAGCGGCGGAATCGGCGCGGAAGCGGCGCGAATCTACACCGAGTACTACCGGCTGAACAATCAACGGAAGTACGAGCATCTCGACACCGACGTGTTCCACCAGACA